>JALHOX010000159.1 GCA_022842805.1 Phycisphaerae bacterium
CGCGTCGAAAATCCAACCGTACATCGCCAACTCGAATGAACGACCCCAAGAACGCCGGCGACAGAGTCGAAGGCGAGAACCAGCGGACAGTCGGCGGAGAAGACCATCAGCGAGACGCCGGGCGTAGTGGTGATGAGCCCGTCGAAGCCGTCGTGCGGGCCCAGGTTGGAGTCGTCGATCCGGGCGATCTTCGGCGTATGGACCTGCACGCACCACGAGGCACGGGCCCCGTCGAGCCCGAAGTCGGCGATGAATCGCTCGCGCGCTGCGCTGCGCTCTTCAAAGAGCGGGCCGGGCCGTGGCGACATGTTGATCGGCCGCGTCGAGAACGCGTGAATCAATCCGGGCGCCTTCGAGAGCAGACGCAATTGCGCATAGCGGCGCTCGCCGCCGTGGGTGAATTGAAGCATCAGAACGGCGATGATCGCTGCGGCGAGAGCGGAGGACAAGCGCCGAGCGGGTCGCGTCCGGGGACGGTCGCGGCGCTCGAGTCGGTCAGCTGCGAACGAGGGCGCCCGCTTCGGCTTGATCGGCAAGCTCGTAGAGGGTGGCCGACCAGTCGTCGCAAAGTTCGGGCGCTTCGCAGCGGAGCCGGTCGCCCAGCAACACGGTGTCGCGAGCGATGAGCGTCTCGCGCAAGGCGCGGAGCTGAGTCGCGAGGGAATCGAGGCGAGCGGCGATGGTCGAATCGCCGACGGCTTGCTGCGAGAGATCGATGCCGAGCAGCGACGATGCTTGCGAGATGGTCTGTTGGCAGGTCTGCCAGATCTTGACGAATTCGCCCACTTCGCGGACCGCGCCGGCGACATCGCCGCCGTCGAGGCGTTCGGCCGCCCAGCGCTGATCGTCGGCGGCGGCCGAGAGCTGTTCGGCGACGCTGCGGAGGGCTTCCGCGACGACCCGTCCGCGTTTGCCGCTTTGGAAATCGAGCTGGACCTTGGGGCTGACCGGGTGCGGCATGCGATCGGTGAGTGTGGCTTCGTCAAGGATGACGCCGTCGACCGCGATGCTGGTGATCAGCTCGTCTTCGGGACAGGCGGCGGAGATATCTTCGAGCAGGGCGGCGAGGGAATCGCCGCGAACCGGTCGGTCGAGGCGTTCGCCGTTGAGTGTGACGATCATCGGGGCGCGGCCTCCAAGGGCGAGAAGTCTTGCTGCCTGGCTTATCGACGGTTCGCGGCGCTCTCGCACAGTCGGAAATCGCCGAGTAAGGTCGGGGATATGCGAGATCATCCGGCATGGCTGGCGAACTGGCTGGAGCGGCACCAGACGCCGCTGTCTTTCTGGCTCCATCTTGTTGGGATTCCGCTGACGATCCTGGCGGTGATTCTGGCGGGGTATCAGCTCTGGCTGTGGCGTTGGGATCTGTGGTGGCGGCCTGCGTTGCTGCTATTTGTCGGGTATTTGCTGCAGTGGATCGGGCATCTGCACGAGGGGAACGACATGGGGGAGGTGATCCTGGTGAAGAAGCTGCTGGGCCGGCCGTATGTCGCGGTTGCGCCGCAGTTTCAGCCGGACCGCGATGCGCAGGATTTGCCGGGTTCGGGCGGTTGAGGGCGCGGCCGCGCCGGAGGCCGCCACTTGGTCGTTGTTCATGGGCGAACGTCGTCCCGCTGGCGGCGCCCCCTCGCCGGACAATCCAAGCGCCGTAATGGCGCTAGCGGGCGACGTTGAGGCGGAGATCGGCGGGCTCGAGTGTGATGGGCAGGGGGCCGGCGCTGGTCTGAACGATCGGGGCGGCGAAGGCCGCGACGCCGGGGCGACCGGCTTGAATGACATACTCCATCACCTGGCGGCCCGGCAGGACCGCATCGCCCCGACACTGCAACAGGCCGGGCAGCCCCTCGTCGATGCGGAGGAATTGCTGCAGGCGATCGCCGGCGTCATTGGCTAGGGGGCGGTAGAGCGCGGTTTCGGGGATCGGCTGTTGCCAGCGCAGCGCGCGCAATGGGCGCACGATTTCGACCTCATCGCGCACCAGAATCAGCGTGCCGGACTCGACAGCTTCGTCGGTCGCGAGCGGAATGGACTGGAGCGTTTCATCGTCGTCCTGCTTCTCAGCCGCCGGCGTCGGATGGGGTTCGCCGTGGTGCTCGTGTTCTCTGTTTTTCGGCACGACGCGTGCGAGCGTACGGCGCAGGCGCACCGGATTCGCCTGCGCGCCCTCGCCGACGGCCGAGCCGGGCGGGGCGGCTACGCGCGCGGGAGCGACAGCGAAGATGGTCGCTTGCTGCGCCGAGCGGAGTCGAATCGTGGGGCGCGCCTCGCCGACGGCGGCGGCTTCGAACAAGGCTGCAAGATAGATGGTCTGACCCGGGTTGATCGAGACCCGGCCATCGCTGGGTGGTGGGGCGGTGCGCTCGGTCGACGTGAGTCGGATAAACGCCATGCGGCCGCCGCCGGAAGGCGAGCCGGCCTTGGTGTCGTGCTCCGACCACTCGGCGCGAAATTCGATCGGCGTTTCAGCGTGGTTCTCGATCCTCGCGGTGAGTTCGATGCGGTCGCCGACCGTGCATTGATCCGGGCCGTCGAGGCGCAACGCGAGACCCAACTCTCGCTGCAGAGGGCGCCAGCCGGCGGCGGTGCGACCGTCGGGCGCGACGGCAAAGGCTCGAATCCAAAGCGGTGCGCCGGTGGCGGGCAAGGGGAGCTCGACGGTTCCGCGGCCATTGCGGAGCGAAACGACGCGACTGGCCTGCAGCGCCGGTCGGTGCGGGACGAAATCCATGAAGTCTCGATCGGTGTCGAGCGACAATATACGCGGCGCTTCGTCCGGCGTCGCGATCCCACGCGTGACGCCGGCGGCGCGGTGCATGCGGATTGCGACGGGCGCCTGATCGCGCGGGGGAAATTCCTCACGCCAGGCGGCGCCGGGATCGTCGTCGGCGGAGCAAACTTGAATCGAAGCGGCTGCGTCGGAGACTTCGCGGAAGCCGGGCGCGTCGAACGTGAGACGCAGGACGCCGTCGGCGTCGATACTGCTTTCGATGGTGATCGGGGCCGCGTCGCGCGGGCGCGCGATGGTGCGGCCGTCTTCGAGACGCGAAGCTCCGTCCTGAATAGGGATGACCGCAACGGCAGCGCGACGGTCGGCCGCCGCGAAGCGGTGACGAGTGGGCGTGGCGGAGGGTGCGACCAGCGCCGCATAGCGCGGGGCGGGCGACAGGGCGAGGATGGCGCGTGTCTGCGAGGAGGGTTGGAGCACTAGCTCCGAGATCGCGGCGGCGCTGTCGAAGCTGAGCGCGCTTTGGCCCGCGCCGGCGGAGTCGGATGGGGCGGGTCGAGTCGCGGCGCTGACCGTGAGGTCCATCGACGTGCCGGGTCGCACCGCTTGGCTGCCGATCAACGGCAGTTGCGTCGTCTCAGCACTGAATAGCCAGAAGCGCTCGGCCGGCGCCCTCCAGCCGGCTGGTTGCGGTTCCGCAATGGCCGTGTTTCGAAACTCGGGCACAACCACAGGTCCCGGGAACCAACTCGCGGCACTCCAGTCGCCCGGCTCGGTGGGAGTCCACGGATCGCTGACGGAGTCGCGCCCGACGCGGGTCAGCGCGAGCCAGTCGCAGCGACCGCCCTTTACGCTCGAGAGCATGGCCGACATGGCGCTGGGGGATTCGCCGGTGAACGGCCGAGCAGAGACGCGGCCGGTGCGGAAGCGCATCGGTTGATCGATGGCGGGGGCGGCGGTGGAGGGAATGAGCCACGTGTATTCGTCGGCGTCAGAGAGCATGACGTGTTCGTCGACGCCGAAGGCGACCCCGCCGTCGTCGAGCGCGGTGCGAAGAAGCAGGGCGGCGGGGCCATCGCGTGCGAACAGCTCCTCCACGCGGAAGCCGGACTCGGCACGGTTCCAAAATGAATAGTCGCGCGAGCGCTCCAGGCGGCGCAATTCGGCGAAGCTCGGGTGATCGACCGACGGCAAGCGCGTGAGCATCGCAACTTCACTCGCGGAGCCGGCGGCGACCGGGACTCCCCACGGATATCGCCCGTCGACGCGAAACTGCACCTGATCATCGGCGGTGGGAAGCTGCCCGGGAGCGTCGATGCTCACATAGAGCGGCACGCGACGTACGGCGGGCGTGACGGTGATGGTCGCGCCGCGCTGCGGGATCACTCGGCCATCGAGCAGCAGCGTGGCCCGCAGCACGTCGGCGCTCCAGGTGCGCTCGACGCCCAGGCGGGCTTCGAGCAGGCCGCAACGAAACTCGCACGCCGCCGACGCGACAACGCGCCCAACGGCGTCGCGCAGTTCCATTCGAAGTTTTTCGGCGGGCAGGTCGGCGGCGATGCGTCCGGCGCGGCGGACCACGCCGGTGATGGTGATCTGTTCACCCGGCCGAGGGGAGCCGGCAGTGGTGAGCAGTTCTGTTTCGAGGGTGTCCGCGCCGGAATCGGCTTCGCGGCGGCCGAAGATGACAGCGATCATGCCGTCTGCTTCCAGCAGGGCGACCCAGCGCGGGTCGGTGGTGAGCCGGGCTTCTGCGGGTAGGGCGAAAGCGGCGGCTCCCTCGGCGAGTTTCGCGCCGGTCGCGACATAGGAGCCGGCCATCCAGAAGGAGACGCTTCCGCCTTTCACTGCCTGGGCGGTGCGGTGATCGAGCGCCCAGGCGGCGGCGTTTTCGCCGGCGAGTGCGAGCTCGGCGTCGAGCGGGTCAAGCGAAACAATCTGCGTGGCGTGGATCGGCCGGTCGTTGCCGTCAAAGGCGGTGAGCCGGGCGATGAGCAATACGCCGGGCGGGATCGTGGCTGTCACGGGCTCGACATGGGCCGGCAATGTGGCGGCAGGGTCGGCGGGCCATGCGTATTGATCAAGAAGACGGCCGAACTTCTGAGCGGCGGCGGTGAGGTTGAATCGGGCTGCGCGGTCGGCGAGCCAGAGCCGGGGGTCGATTGCAAGGAGCTCCAGCGTGGCGCGTTTCGCATTTCGCCATGTCGGCGTGATTCGTGCCGTGCGCGTGGTGCGATCGACATCGATCCTGAAATCGGCGCTGGTGCGCGTGAGGCCTTCGAGCCGCGTTCGGGCGGCGGATGCGATCTGGGGGTCGCTCGACTTCGCGGCGGCTTCGAGCAGCGCGGTCGGCGCCGGCTGGTCGGGGCTGGCCAACTCGCGCTCGGCCAGGTCGAGCGCGGCGCGGCTGCTCGCGATCGATCTTGGGGCGGCGGCGGCAAGCGCCCGCAACCTGGCGGTGTTTTCCGCTGTTGCATCGGCTGGAGTGGCGGCCGGCGGCGGAAGGGAGGCGCGCTGATACTCCACCGCATCGCGCTGCGCAATCTCGGCGTTGAGGTCGGCCAGACGCTGCGCGATCCGGTCGATACGGGCCGTGCGGACGGCGTAGCGCTCGGAGTCCGTGCGCGGCCGCGTGGTGAGGAACGGCGGCCCCGTGAGTTCCCACTCGCCGTGGCGGGCCCATGCGGCGGCGAGGCCGACCAGTGCGTCGCCCGCGAGCGCCTTCTGGTCGGCTTGCTCAAACTTTTTCGCGGCGGCATCGAGTAGATGAAGAGCTGAGTTTGTCTCGCCCAGCTGAATGGCGGCGCGGCCCAGCGCGAGCTCGCAGTCAGGCCGCTGCAGCAGATCGGGCAATTGCTGCTCGAGCTGCAACAGGGCTGCGCGGGCATCGGTCAGGATGGTGCGCTCGCTTGACGCCAGTTGCGAGAGCGCGACGACGGCCGCGGCCTCGGCGCGGGCGCGCGGATCGGTGCTCGAGGTCAGCAGCGAGGCGGCCAGCGCCTGAGCTGCTTCGGCTTCGTCGCGCCGCAGAAGTTCGAGCGCCTCGCGCGCCGGCGTGGTCCACGCGCGCTCAGGCTCGATCGCGTTGGCGGCGGGCGTAAGGGCAACGACCCAGAGGATCGCGATAACGGGGACGCTTACGCGGGCGAAGGCGCCCCAGGTCCGCAGACCCGCGATCCGCCGGCCGCGACGCGGAGTGAGCCGGGACGACTGGCGCTGGGCAAGCCGAGGCCCGTTGCTGGAGGATTCGATCTTCATGTTGGAGAAGTCTACGAGCGCGGGCAACGCCCTTCGACCTCAGCGCTGGCGGGTGAAAATTTGCGGGGCGAGGCCGGTGGCCGGCAAGACCGGTTGGATGTCCTTCAGGAAGCGCTGGGCATCGACGTAATAGCCGGCGGTGGGGCGAAGGCTGGCACAGCGCGACGACCAGTAGCGGTTGAACTCGTCCATCAGGATTTCGCGGATGTACTTCGCGGTCATGCTGGCCAGCGCGACGCAGAGATGATGCTTATCGGCGTCGACCACAAACTCGATCGTCAGCTCGTTGCGCTCGCCAAAGAGGCGATAGCGGCTGCAATCTTCGCTCACGAGCAGTTCCTGAATGCGGTGGTCGGGCAGGGCCGATTGCAGCGCGCGGCGATACTCGGCCCGGCCGCCGAGGCGGTCGACGTAGATCTGTGCATCAAGCTGCGAGGCCTGCTCGACGGCGGCGACGATGTGTCGCAGCACCGCCTCGACGACGACGGCGCCTTTGTTGTGGGTCACGCTGACGCGCTGGTTAAAGAAATCTTCGGGCACGACGATCGCCCGCAAACCCACGAAGGACAGACCGACCGATTTCAGCGTCGCCGCGAGCCGCTCCGCCGCGCCGAGGAAGGCCGAACGCTCGGGATCCAGCGGCAGGCGACGGCTGAGATTTTCATACCAGGGCAGCACGGAACGCAGCTCGCCGTGAGGCAGCGCGAGCGCATCGACCAACGCGCGGATGTCGGTGTGGGCTGCGCCGCCGAGATGGGCGAAGGCGAGTACGGAGCGTTCGAGCGAAGCGATGCCACGCTTGCGGTCGAAGACTTCTTTGGAATCGCCGACGGGCAGCAGCGAGGATCGCCCCTCGCCCGGGCGGACGACCGCTTCGCTCAGGAGCGTCCAGAAGTCGGCGGCGGCGCGGTCGGGGGGGACGCCCCAGAGGCTGGCGGCCACGACCAGCGGGCCGAGGGTGGGGCCATAGCCGGCTTCGTCGATCCCGACGACGAGCGGCATTTCAGATGCCCGCCACGTAGAAGATCACGGTGAAGACGACGTCGGCGAAGATGAGCGCCACGATGCTCTGCACGACGGTTTTGGTGGTGGCGTCGCCGACGCCGGCGGCGCCGCCCTTGACGTTCAGGCCCAGATAGCAGGCGAGGCTGGCGATGACCGCGCCGAAGACGCCGCCTTTGACGAGGCCGGTGATGTAGTCGCTGAGGCGCAGTGCGGCGCGGGTGGCGTCTACATAGGCGTAATAACTGAGGTCGAGCACGAACATGCCGGTGAGCAGGCCGCCGATCACGCCGGCGATGTCGGCCAGCGCCGTTAGGCCCATCATCATGATGGTCGTGGCGACGATGCGCGGAATGACCAGAAACTTGATGGGGTCGAGCGCGTGGGCGCGGAGAGCCTTGATCTCCTCGCCTTCGACCATCGTGCCCAGTTCGGCGGCGATCGACGCGCCGGCAAAGCCGCTCAGGATGACGGCGGTGATCAGCGGGCCGAGCTCGCGAAAGACGGCGAGAGCCACGACATCCGCGACGCGCTCAAGCTGTCCGTAGGAAGCAAGCGTGGGCGCGAGGTTGAGCGCGAGGATCAGCCCGATGAAGACCTGAACCAGAAGCACGATCGGCACGCTGCGGACGCCGAAGCGAACCATCTGTTCGACGAACGACGCCAGGTGGAGCCGCCCGCCCTCGCGGCTCTGAAAGCCGGTGGTGAGCTTGGCGACGACTTCGAGCACGAGGCGAATGATCGCGCCGATGTAGCGAATCGAGTCAAAGGTCGCATCGATCGCGAAGCGCGTGGTGCGGCCGAAGATTTCGATCGGCGTCACGATCAGCCGATCCCAGAGCCGCATCGTCGCGACGAGCACTTCGCTCATTTTGCGGCGGCCTCGTCGAGCGTGGCGGCGATGATGAAGAACTTGTCGAGCTTGGTGATTTCGAACAGGCTGCGAACGCGGGGCTGAATGCCGACCAGCACGACCTGACCGCGGCGGCGCTCCAGCTTGCGCTTGAACTCAACCAGCGTTCCGACGCCGGAGCTGTCCATGTAGGGCACGCCGGAGAGGTCGACGATGTATTTCGGGTCTTTGTCTTCGACGAGCGCCAGGAACTGTTGACGGAGGCGCGGCGAGGAGCCGAGGTCGATTTCGCCGAGCAGTCTGACCACGCGCAGCGGGCCGTGGGCGGCTAGCTCAATGGTCAGGTTGGAGGATTGCGGCGAAGCGGCCATTTCAGCATCACTCTTGCGACTTGCCCGTGTGGTTGAGCGATTTTCGCATGATCAGGAGCAGCCCGCCTCCCGGGGCGTGGAAATAGTCGGCGCTGCTCATCATCGCCCGGATCAAGTGTACTCCCAGTCCGCCCGGGCGGATGTCGCCCAAATCGCGACCGGCGATTTTCGACAGGTCCACCTGTTGACCGTAATCGCGGATGCGAATCTCGATGCCGGGCGGCTCGCCGTCGCCGTTGAGGGCCATCGCGGTGAAGTAGATGGGCTGGTCGGACTGGTTCTTGTAGCCGTGGCGGATGACGTTGGTGAGCGCTTCGTCGACGGCGAGGATGATGTCGCAAAGCTGGTGCTCATCCCACGGCTGGTGAACAAGCCAGGCGCGCAGCTCCTCGCGAAACGCGGGCAGGCGCTCCGGGTTGCTGGGCAGATCGATCTGAAACAGCTCACGCGTCTTCACGGGCCTTTGTTCGCCTCGCGCACGGGCGTTTCACCGGGAGATCCAAAGCGGCCCTCCCGAAGGGCCGCGCGCCAAGCCTCGATTGCGGCGGCTCGGTCCGCGCTCGGGGCGTAGTAGCGATAGCCGAAATCCTCGCCACAGAGTTCGCGCAATGCAAGGATGGCGTAAAGGCGAACGGCGCGATCATCGTCGTCGAGGCGCTCGACGAGCGCGGCGACGGCCGCAAAGTCGCGCGACTGGGCAGACGCGACAATCGCGTCGGAACGCTCCACCGGGCTGAGCGATTGCAGGCGTTGACGGCGCGCGTCGGGAGCTTCGCAGCCGCCGCCCGCGAACAGCGCGAGCAGCACGGCGAAACAGCCCAGGCGGCGGGCAACGCGAAGCATGACGATGTGAAGATCCTGGCCGCTCACGGAAGCGCAGTATAGGCCCGTGGCGGCGGCGCTCTCTACAACGGATGACGCGACCGACGCGAATTGACGAACGAACGCCGGCCGGAGCGGGCGGAACCGCGGGCCGCTCGCGACAACCCCGACCGGGCGCAAATCGCCTTAGGTGCTGCCGGTGGTTGTGCCGTCGCCGCCGGAGGTATCGGTGCCCCCGGTGCCGCCCGTCCCGTCGGTGGTGCCCTCGTCGGGCTCATAAATGGCGATCAATCCGTCGACCAGGCCGCCGAGCAGCGCGGTGAGCCCGTTTTGAAAGCCGTTGACGGTCGCGTTGCGGAACTGATCGCGGACGGCCGGCTCACAGCCGGTGACGGCCAGCAGGCCGGCGGCAAGAATCATCGTGCCCATACGCTGCGCCGAAGTTCGCAAACCCAACATCTCAAAATCCTCCACGGCGTCCGGCCGCGCGGCGCAATCGCCACAAGCGCGCGGGTGTGCGGAACGCTGAGACAGTCCTTGGGATCGGCAAGATGCGGGCCAGTTGAATAGCCAAGAGCGAAATGCGGAGGAA
>JALHOX010000160.1:0-3144 GCA_022842805.1 Phycisphaerae bacterium
GGCCATCGGCGACGCGCGGCCCGTGCGGGTTGCCGGCTGAGGTGTTCTTATCGCGGAAGCGGTGTGCGGGTGATGAGAATTTCGGGGCGCTCGGGCCGTAGATCGAACATTACACGCGTGGGCTCAGTAGCTGCGCGACTTCGCAGCGGGCAGCGGTGCACGTGCGGACTTCGGCGGCGATCTCTTCGGCGCGGGGCCGGTTGCTTACAAGCGTGAAGAGCGCGCTGCCGGAGCCGGTGAGGCGGAAGGGGGCGAATTGCTGGAGTTGGTGGTGGAGCTCGCGGAGCGGCGGGGCGACGCGGAAGGCGGCTTCCTGCAGGTCGTTGAAGCCGAGCGGCATGAGGTCTTCGAGCGACTTCGCGCCGGCGAGAGCATCTGCGGCGCGCGGGCGTTCGGGCGGCGGCGGCAGCGCGTCAAACGCGGCGTAGACGGCGGCGGTGCTGCAGTGAATCTGCGGCATGACGACGACGGCGAATCCGGCGTGCGGAAGTTTGAGCGGCGCTATCTGTTCGCCGCGGCCGCGCATGATGACGGGGCTTTCGGCGAGGACCAGCGGGACGTCGGAGCCGATACGGGCGCCGATCGCCTGGAGCGGCGACGAGCTTGGGGAGTAGCCGACTTGCTGCGCTAGCAGCTTCAGCGCGGCGGCGGCGTTGGAACTGCCGCCGCCGAGGCCGGCGCCGGCGGGGATGCGCTTCTTGAGCGTGAAGTGGCCGCTGAGGAGTGATGGGCGAGTCGGGTCGCGGCGAAACATGTCGCCGAGCGGGCGCGGATCGGACAACGCCGCGTCCAACGCCATTGCCGCGCGCAGGACGAGATTGGTCGCGTCGACCGGAATGGTCGGGTCGTCGCACGCGAGCGTAAATCTCGGAGCGTCGGGATTGGGGTCGCGCGGCTCGAACGAGAGTTCGTCGCAGAGCGTGATCGGCACAACGAGCGATTCGAGGTCGTGATAGCCGTCGGGGCGGCGCGGGCCGACGGCGAGCGTGAGGTTGAGCTTGGCGGGGCAGAGGAGCGTCGGCATCACGCGCTCCTGTCGCGCAATTTTTCGAGCGAAGCGGCGGAGCGAGCGCGATAGAGCCAGCCGTCGCCGAGGCGTTTCAGCTCTGCGCTGGCGTTGAAGCGCGGCGCGTCGGTGAGGCGCTCGACGCCGCCGATGGGCCAGGGGCCGGGTGCGGCGGCGTCGCCGATGAGCGTGGGGGCGACGTAGGTGTGGATCTCGTCGACGAGGTTCTGGGAGATGAACGCGCTGAGAAGCGTCGGGCCGCCTTCCACGAGGACGTTGGACATGCCGAGCAGCGCGAGGTGTTCGAGGGCGGGGTGGAGGGGTGACGCGGTGGAGGGGTGGCGCGCTGCCGCGCGCTTGCCGGAGCTCTTTTTCTTTTCGGGCAGCCGAATGATCGTTGCGCCGCGGCTAATGAGGCGGCGTTCGTTGGTGGTTGGCGCGTCGTGGTCGCAGAAAAGCAGCAGCGGGGCCGTGTCGATCGAGTGGACGAGATTGCTGCGGAGCGGTAGGCGCAGCTTTGAATCGAAGACGACGCGGGTCGCGAGGCGGCGAATCGGCACGTCGCGCGCGGTGAGCGTCGGGTCGTCGGCGAGGGCGGTGCCGGTGCCGATCACGATGGCATCGAGCCGGCCGCGGACGGTGTGGGCGTGGTGGCGCTGCTCCTCGTTGGTGATCCAGCGCGTTTCGCGTGTGCGGGTGGCGAGCTTGCCGTCGAGGCTCTGGCCCCATTTGGCGATGACCCAGGGCAGGCCGAATTTCATGCGCTTCAGGAAGGGAGCGGCGAGATCGGTCGCGGCGGCGGCTTGTTCGCCGAGCGCCGTCTCGATGCCGGCGTCGCGCAGCCGCTGCAGTCCCTTGCCGGCGATGAGCGGATTGGGATCGCGAATGGCGGCGACGACGCGGGATACGCGGGCGGCGATGAGGGCCTCGGTGCAGGGGCCGGTCTTGCCGAAGTGGCAGCAGGGCTCCAGCGTGACGTAGGCCGTCGCGCCGCTGGCGTTGCCGGCGCAATCGCGCAAGGCGTAAATCTCGGCGTGCGGGCCGCCGTAGCGGCGGTGATGGCCGCGTCCGATGATTTTGCCGTTCCGCGTGAGGACGCAGCCGACCATGGGATTCGGCTCGACGCGCCCTTCGGCGCGGCGGGCGAGGCGGAGGGCGAGGGACATCAGCTCGGCGTCGGAGGGCATGGGGGCATTATCAATAGCGAATAGCGAATTGCGAATAGCGAAGGGAGAACAAATCAAATGCAGAATGCAGAATGAAGAATGCAGAAGGGGCCGTTCGCCGCCGCGCGCGGTTCCGAGCGCACGGCGCGGCTTGCGTTACTGCGCTTTCTCGGCCCGCTTGCGCTCGATGTTCATCAAAAAGTCGTCGTCGCTGAGGCTGACGTCGGTGTTGAGGTCGGCGTAGAAGTATGCGCCGTGCAGGGTGCCGTCGGTTTTTCGGAGGATGGCGCCGACGGGCAGGTTGCGTTTGCAGTCGATGAACATGTCCTGGCGCGGGGCGACGTTTTGGTCGGCGGGGAAATCGACGTGGATGTGGTGCACTTCGACGCCGACCTCGGGCAGGAGCTTGCGTTCGACATAGCGGATGGCGGCGGCATCGCCGGCGCGGTCGATATTCGCGACGGCCCGCTCCATCATGCGGCGGAGGCCGAAGTCGGTGAGCGGGTTGAGGGCTTCGCCGAGGGCGACGGGCGTGCCGACCTCGACGGCGTTGATTCCGGGCAGCAAGGGGGGCACCCAAATGCGCGGGACGAATCGGACCTTGTTGTCGTGCTTGCCGGCGATGTAAGCGGCCTCGCCGTTTTTGGAGTCTTTGTCGATCCAGTCAAAGCGGACGCTGAAGGGCTCCTGTCGGAACCAGGCGGAGATGTTTTCGGGGCCGTGTTCGAGCTTGAAGAGCAGTCCGCGGCGTTCCGTGCGGATGAGTCGGGTGGTGTAGGCGGTGAGGGTCTGAGCGCGATCGCGGACAAAGCGCATGTAATTGGCGGGGTCGACGGCCGGGTTGGGTGCGACGGCGGGTTGCGAGGTCGGCAGCGGTAGTTTGCAAATCGACTTCAGCGGATCGGACGACGGCGCGCTCGGCGCCATGGCGTTGCCGGCGGCGGTTGGGGCCGCGGGGGCTGAGGGCTGGGC
>JALHOX010000160.1:3154-9578 GCA_022842805.1 Phycisphaerae bacterium
CGGGCGCGGCGCGGGCGGTGCAGCCCGAACCGGCTCTCGGGCCGGCTGGGATGCGGCAGACGAGGGGGCCGGTTCGACGCGTTTCGAATTGGTCGCGCATCCGGCGAGCGTCAGCACCAGCACGGCGACAAGACCCGGCACGAAGATGGAATGAGTGTTTTTCACGAGGGCGATGCTAGGGCGCAAGATGAAAAATGCAAAATGCGAAGTGAAGAATGCGGGAGGGGCGGCGCGGAGGGGCGAAGGACCGCCACGATCGGGGCGAGTGGGAGGCGGCGGGCTAGGTGTATTCGGGAAGCACGATGCGTTGGCCGCTGGCGGCGGTGTAAGCGGTGAATGTGGCGCCGAAGATCTGCTGCAAGCGGGGCGGGGTCATGACGTCGGCGGCGGGGCCGTCGGCGACGATCGCGCCCTGGACCATCGCGACGACGCGGTGCGCGACAAGGGCGGGCAGCTCGAGCGCGTGGCTGACGAGGATGAAGCCGCGGCCGGCGGCCCGCTGCTCGCGCAGGATTGCGACCAGTTCGGCTTCGTGAGGCGGGTCGAGCGCCGCGCTCGGTTCGTCGAGAAGGATCATCTCGGCCTGTTGCGCGAGGGCGGCCGCGAGCATCGCCTTTTGCCGCTCGCCCACGCTGACCTCGCGCAGCGAGCGGTCGGCCAGATGATCGAGTCGGCAACGGCGGAGGGCCGCGTCGACGGCGGTCCGGTCGCTATCGCCGAGCGGCGCGAGCCAGCGTCGACGGGCATAGCGTCCGCCCTCGACCGTTTCGCGAACGGACTGATCGGGCACCGATTCGAGCGATTGCGGGATGTAGGCGAGGACGCGGGCGCGGCGGCGGGCGGCCGTGCGATGCCAGTCGACGCCGTCGGCTCGAAGCCGGCCGCTGTCGGGCCGGAGCCAGCCCAGCAGGACTTGGAGCAGGCTGGTCTTGCCTGCGCCATTGGGGCCGATGATGGCGAGCGATTCGTTGGTGGTGAAGCGCATTGAAACGCCGGCGATGGCGCTGCGGCCGGCACGTGCGAGGGCCAGGTTGTCGGCATGGAAGGTGGTCATCGGGCGGCGTCCGCGGCGCTAGAAGCGCCGGCCGGCCTCCTGCGACAAAACCTCGCCCGCCTGAGCGGTCGCACGATGGCGGTCTGAGTCTGCGCGCTGGCTCTTTGGCGTTTCATTGACGGATGATTAGCGTAGCGGCATTCGGCGTCGGCGGATGGTCGCAGGACCGAAAGGGGGGTAGAACAAAGCGGTCGACGGATGCGGCGAGCAGCGCGGACCCGCGCGGGCGGGCGACGCGCCGATCGCCGCGCGGCGTGGTCGGGCCGGAGTCCGACTTCGACGTCGATGGATCCATGGGATTGGATTGCATTGTCACGACAGCCCACATCCACTTCGCTACCCGTCCTGACGGGGCAGCCGGGCGCTCAGGCGACGGCAGGACGCGATGTCGCGCGATGGGAGCAAGTGCTTCGCTCGTCGTTGCGGGGCGAAGTGCGCTTCGATCGTCTGACGCGGACGATCTATGCGACCGATGCCAGCTTGTATGAGATTCCGCCGATGGGCGTGGCGACGCCGCGCGATGCGGCGGATGTGGCGCGGCTGGTGCGGGTGTGTCGCGAGTTCGGCGTGCCGATCGTGGCGCGCGGAGCGGGGACGGGCATCGCGGGCGGGGCGATCGGGGGCGGGCTGTGTGTTGATTTTTCGCGGTTTATGACGGGGATCAGCGAGTTTGATGCGGCGGCGCGAACGGTGCGGGTCGAGCCGGGTGTGGTGCTCGACGATTTGAATGCGTTTTTGAAGCCGCACGGGCTGCACTTTGCGCCCGACGTCGCGACCAGCAGCCGGGCGACGATCGGCGGGATGATTGCGAACAATTCGTGCGGGGCGCACTCGGTTTATTACGGTCGCACGGTGGACTACGTCGACGAGCTGACGGTCGTGCTGTCGGATGGAAGCACGCATACGTGGCCGCATTTGTCGTATGGGGAGTTGCCGGAGAAGGGTGGTCGAATCGCGCAGCGGCCGTTCGCGTTTGATGAGCCGCAGGCTTCAGCCTGCGCGGTAGCGCGGCACTCCGCAGGTGCAACCAAATCCGCGGACGATCCCGCCTTCGCCGCGATCTCGCCGCTCGTTCGCGAGGCGCTTGAGCGCACGCGCGACGAGATCCGCGACGAAGTCATCGAGCGCTATCCGCGGGTGTTGCGGCGTAACGGCGGCTATGCGCTGGATCGGTTCTGTCAGTCGGACGAGTTCAATCCCGCGACGCTGATCTGCGGCAGCGAGGGCACGCTGGGACTCGTCACTTCGGCGCGGCTGCGACTGATGCCCTTGCCGCGCTGCGCGGCGCTGCTGGTGATTCAGTTTGACAGCGTGCTGGAGGCGGTCGGGGCGACGCCGGCGATCTTGCCGCATCGGCCGGCGGCGGTGGAGCTCATCGACGATCTGATTCTTTCCGCCGGCGCGCCGCAAATCGCGGCGCAGCTGCGCGAACAGTTCTTGAGCGGACTGCCGAAGGCGATCCTGGTTGTCGAGCTCTATGACGACGATACGACGCGACTGCGCGCTCGCATCGACGCGCTCGATCGCGAGTTGGCCGCCGGGCAGGTCGGCGTGCTGCGGCGGCGCGTGTTCGACAGTGCGGCGCAGGCGGCGGTCTGGGATATGCGCAAGCGCGGCTTCGGACTGCTGATGTCGCGGCCGCGGGATGAGCAGCCGCACGAGTTCATCGAAGACGCGGCGGTCGACCCGCGCGATTTGCGGGCGTACATGAGGGAATTGGGGGCGATGCTCGCGAGCGAGGAGGTGAGACGGGTGGGGTATTACGCGCATGCGAGCGTGGGCGTGATCCATGTGCGACCGACGCTGAATTTGAAACAGCCGGCGGATGTGGCGCGGCTGCAGCGGATTGCGGAAGGGGCGGCGCTGATCGTGGCGAAGTTTGGCGGAGCCTTTACGGGTGAGCATGGCGACGGGCTGGTGCGGTCGTGGTCGCTGGAGGCGATGTATGGCGAGCGGATCACGCGGGCCTTTGCGGAGGTGAAGCGGGCGTTCGATCCGGTCGGGCTGTTCAATCCGGGGAAGATCGTGGCGCCGCGGCCGATTGGGGAGAATCTGCGGTATCGAGGAATAGCGAATAGCGAATTGCGAATAGCGAATGACGGAGGGTCCGAGGGCGTAGAGGGCGCCTCGAAGAGCAGCGCGGCGAGATCGAATGAGCCTGCTAACACGGTTCTCGATTTTTCCGCGCATGGGGGGATGGCGGGGTTGGCGGGGATGTGCAGCGGGGTGGGACAGTGTCGGCAGAAATTGGTGGGGGTGATGTGTCCGTCGTATGTCGCGACGCTTGATGAACAGCACACAACGCGGGCGCGGGCCAATGCGCTGCGGGCGGCGCTACAGGGCGATCGGCTGATGCGCGGGCTCGATGATCCGGCGCTGCATGAGGCGATGGATCTGTGCCTCTCTTGCAAGGCGTGTAAGAGCGAGTGTCCGACCGGCGTCGACATGGCGCGACTGAAGGCGGAATGGCAGGCGCAGCTGCATGAGCGGCGCGGCGTCGACGCGGCTTCGCGATTTTTTGCCGATGCGCCGCGGGCGATTCGGACGGCGTCGCGCTGGCCGCGAGTGGCCAATTTCGTGCAGCGCCTGCCGCTGACGCGCTGGATGCTCGAAAAACTCTACGGCCTCGATGCGCGGATCGCATTGCCGGAGCTGGCGCCGCGCACGTTTCGGGCTTGGTGGCGGGAGCGCGAAGCACGGGGCGGAGCGCCGCGCAGCGGGCACTCCTCGACGCGTGGGCCGGTGGCCTACTTCGTCGATACGTGGACGAATCATCTTTGGCCGGAGGTGGGCGTCGCCGCGGTGCGGCTGCTGGAGGCGGCGGGGCACGAGGTGATCGTGCCGGAGCTGGCGTGTTGCGGGCGGCCGATGATCAGCAAGGGGCTGTTGCGCGAGGCGCGCGAGCTGGCGGAGCTGAACGCGAAACTGCTGCAGCCGCTGGCGGATCGCGGCGTGCCGCTGCTGGGTTCGGAGCCGAGCTGCATCCTGACCTTTGTCGATGAGTTTCCGCAGTTTGTGCGGAGCGACGGGGCCAAGCGGATCGCGGGGATGACGCGGACGGTCGAGCAGCATCTGGCGGGGTTGATGGATGGCGGGATGAGTCTGGCGGAGCTTGCGCCGCGCCGGGGCGCGCGGCAGGCGCTCGCGCTCCGCGACGCGGAAATGGGCGAGAACAGCGCGGCGCGGGTGCTCTATCACGGGCACTGTCATCAGAAGGCGCTGATCGGCACCAGCGCGACCATGCGGTTGCTGGGCGCGATTCCGGGGATCGCGGCGAGCGAGATCAACAGCGGCTGCTGCGGCATGGCGGGGTCCTTTGGTCATGAGCGCGAGCACTACGAAGTCTCGCGAGCGATCGGCGAACAGCGGCTCTTCCCGGCGGTGCGGGCGCGCGGCGAGGCCGAGGTGGTGGTGAGCGGGTTTTCGTGCCGCGAGCAGCTTTCGCATCATGCGGGCGTGAGGCCGCGGCATGTGTTGGAGGTGGTGGCGGAGTTGGCGCTGAATTGCGAATAGCGAATGGCGAATAGCGAATTTAAGAGGGGTGAAGGGGTGAAGGGGTGGAGGGGGAAGAAGGTTAGTTGGTGCTGTCTCGCGCGGTGGGGTGCGGCTCGATCGTGGCGGGTGGGATTGGCGCGGCGTCGGCTGGGAAACTCCGCGGTGTGCCGTCGTGGTGCCAGCCGCATTCGGGGCAGAGCAGGTGGCCCGGCGGGGCGAGATTGTGGTGGCAGGCGGGGCAGCGGAGGTGATTGTCGCGGATGGGGCGGCGGCGGACGGGGAGGAGGAGCAGCAAGAACGCCGCCGGCGGGAGCAAAATTGTCGGAACGAAGGCGGTGAAGCTGATGCGCCCGCTGTAATATCCTGCTGAAAGACTAAATCGATCCGGAATTGGGTCGACAGGCGTGGGGTCATACTGAAAAACAATAGGCCGATCGATCCAGGCGAGGTTGCTGTCACTGCCGAGTTTGATCGTCAGGAGGTTGTCATAAAGTCCGACGTAGAAGTAGTGGCTCGCGATCTGCACAGCCAGTTGGAACGACGCAATCCAGAGAATCAGCGCGAGGATAAAGATGAGCATGCGCCAGCGGCGTCCGTGCAGCCAAGTCACGTTTGACTCCCGGCGAGGAAATGAAGGGGCGCGCCCCGCGCGATTCGTTCAGGCCATGGCGATTGGGCAGAGAAAATACGACCTTCATGATACGAAATTGGGTGGAAAACCTGATGACTTCTGACGTAATGTTTCGGAGCGAGCGATTGAATCGGCCGATAGCTCCTTCGTATACTCTCAAGAGCGATGATACTTCGGATCTGGATGACTCTGGTTCTCGCGTGGCCCGCCGCACTGCAGGTGCGGGCGGGTTGGTGTTGCGTCGACGAGGGTGGCGGGACCGTTTGCGTCAGCGAGGGGGATTGCGAAACTGCGAGTTCGGCCTGCGATGCGGGCGCTGTCGAGAGTGCTGGGGAGAGCTGCTGCGCGACGACGAAGATCGAGAGCGGCGGCTGTTGTGCGAGCATGCCGGCGGTCGAGCCCGACGGTTGTTGCTCTGCTACGAATTCTGACGCGACGCCGACCCCGGCGCAGCAGTCTGCCGAAGGCGGTTCGTGCGGCGCGGCGCCGGTTGGGTGTTGCAACTCGTGCGTTTGCTGCGCGCCTGCTTCGCCGGTGACGCCGGGCGCGAAGACGGAGACCGAGTCTGCTCGGGGCAAGCATTGCGGATCGGTGGTCGCGCTCGACGTGCGCTCGCCGTTGCGCGTGCGTCCGGCGAATATCCAGCAATTCAGATTTGAGTTGTTCGAACGGGGGCATTGTTCCCACGGCGACCGCCAGGCGCGGCTCGCAGTCTGGCTGAATTGACCTCTCCCACCTGATGCTGCGCGCGGCAGAGCGACCCCATCGGCGGTTGCGCTGTGACGCGCGTGTTCCCTGGTCTTTGAACCTGTGATCGCCATCGCGCGACCGTAGAACAAGGCACTGCCTTGCACGACGGCGCGATCGTGGCGTCGCGGGATGGTTGGATTTGACCGGATATCAGCATATTTGCGGCGCTCGATCCGCCCGATGAGGCGCGGGCGCCAGGGAGATTGTCATGAATCGAAGTCTATTTTTTGCCGTGATGACGATTGCGGCGGCCGGTGCGGCTGCTGCGATGGCGGGGCCGGCTTGCGGCGGTGGCTGCGGCGAGCGCAAGAGCGAGAGCGGTTGTCGGATGATGACCGCCTCGTGCTCGATGCAGACCAGCGGCTGCGGCATGCAGCGTGGCGACGATTGCTGCGCCAAGACGGCTGTTGCGGCCCGCGGCTGCGGCTCCAACGCCGCGTGCGGTGCCATGGCGGCGTGCGGATCGGCCGCGGCGTGTGGTCCGAAGGCCGGTT
>JALHOX010000161.1 GCA_022842805.1 Phycisphaerae bacterium
GAGGCCGAGGTGGCCGTGGGCGTCGATGAATCCCGGCGTGACATAGGCCGAGGGACCGGCGTCGACACGGCGCGAGAAGGGGGGCGCGGGGACGCGCTGGCCGATGGCGGCGATCTTGCCGTCGCGCACCAGGATCTCGCCGTCGTTGACGCGCTGCCCATCGCCCAGCCAGAGCGTGCCCGCGCGGATCACCAGTGATTCGCCTTTGGTGTCGTCTTTCGCCGGCGGCGCGATGACGCGCTTGCCGTCGACGAAGGTCGCCAGCACGCGGCTGCGCAGGTCGAGCGGTGGGCCCGAGACGACGACGAAATCGGCATCTTTGCCCGCGGCGAGCGAGCCGACGCGATCGGCGACGCCGAGGATCTCAGCGGGGACGCGTGTCAGACCGGCCAGGACCTGATCGCGGGTCATGCCCGAGCGCAGGGCCAGAGCGGCGATAAGTTGAGGATTGGTGCCCGGTGCATCAGCCCGACCGCCGAGTGCCACGCGCAGCGAGGCGCGGCCGAGAGCAGCGCCCGCCCGACGAGATTCTTCGATTACGTCGGGACCGGGGCCGAGGTCTGCGCCCGGAAAGCGAAACTCCGACTCCATCCGCAGGACGATCGGCAGACCGGCCTTGGTCAGCGCTTCGACCGCGAGGTCGCCCTCGGCGGCGCCGACGAGATAGGCCCGCGCCTTTCGCGCCGCCAGAAACTCAATCGCGGCTTCGATATCGGCGGCGGAGCGCACTTCGATTCGCAGCGGCGTATCGGCGCCGACTGCGGCGGCGATTGTGGCCGCATGATGGTCGTAGCGATCCTTTGAGGCCGGCGCGCCATCACGCAAGACGCGCGATAGCTCGAGAAATTGCGTCAGCCGCGACTGCGGCGATTGCGGTCGCGACGGGGTGATCGCCACGTCGGACGAGGCATAGAACGGATACTCCACATCGAGCGGCGGCAGCGGCGGACCGAGCGTGATCTGCAGGTCGCTGTCGGCGGCGAGAATGCGCGCCTCGGGCGGACCGGAGAGCTTGACCACGGCGCCGCGGCCTGAGACGAGTCGATGCGTGCCCGACGACAAATGCACCGTCGTCACGCCGGCGGCCAACTCCAGATCGAAGTCGGCGTACGGATCAAACTCGTCGATGGCGGCATAGGCGCCGCTGGCGGAGCGATCGCCCGAGTGCGGCTCGGTCAGACCGCTGGCAGCGAGGACGAAGCCGGGCACGATCGACGCGTCGGGGAAATCGAGTCGCAGGGCGTCGACGGGAATCGCCACGTCGCGCCCGAGGGCCACGATCTTGCCGTCGCGCACGATCAGCGTCGCGTCGCAGATCGGGCCGGGCTGTTCGGGGGTTACCGGGTAGATCGACTTGGCGCGGATCGCCAGGGTGCGCGAAACCGGCGCGTCGCCTGCCAGGGCGGCGGGCGCGAGCATGCAGATCGCGCACGCCATCGCCGCGCGCCGCGTGACGCTGCGCGCGAAAGTCGTGGAGCGCTGATTAATCACGTCGTCCCTCGCGACCGGCAGGGTCGCCCTGCGAATCGGACATCAGCCGCTGCAGGCGAACATCCTTGGTTCGTTCGTAGGCCGGAATGCCGTCGACAAAGACCAGCTCCACCACGCTGTCGAAGGCCAGCGGGTCGCCGCTCCACACCGCGAGGTTGGCGACCTTGCCGGCGGCGAGGCTGCCGAACTGATCGCCGACGCCCAGAATCTTGGCCGGCTCGAGCGTGATGGCCTTGAGCGCGACATCGCGGGCGACGCCTTCGCGGACGCAGCGGGCGGCCTGATAGGTCGGCATGCGCTCCGCCATCGAGCTGCTCGGCCCCGGCAACAACGCAAACTGCAGACCGGCGGCGGCGATCTTGGCCGGCACGAAGACTTCGGTCTCTTCGCCGGTCAGCGGGTTCGTTTCGCGATAGAGCAGATCGCCCGCCAGCACGACCGGGCGCGCGGCCTTTTTCAGTTCGTCGATCGCTTTGTAGCAGTCGTCGCCAAGCACGAGGACCGAGCGCTCGAAGAAGCCGTTGTCCTTCGCCAGCTGAATGGCTGGGGCCACATCCTGAGCGCGGGCACAGTAGATCATCGCGCCCAGCGGCTCGACGATCTTGGGCGTCTTTTCGCCCTCGACGTCGACTTGTCCGCCGACGAGTCGCAGCAGGTTGAGGTGTTCGTCGTCGAGATCGTCAGCGGTCACCAGTTCGCGGCCGCGCTTGCGGGCCTCGGCCGGGGCGACATCGATTTCCTTTTCATCTTCGGCGAGCTTCTCTTCGTACTTCGTCTCGCACAGGCGCGACATGTACGCCTTCAACTCGGCGAAGGCGGCTCGCATCTCGGCCCGCTGCGTCATGCGCGAGAGGCCGAAGCGTCCGCTGACCGAGATGATCTCGAAGGCGGGCGGCAGAACGGTCATGTCCGCCACCGTCCGCCCGATCGGACGCACCAGCCGACCGACGCCGCCGATCGACGTGTTGAGCGAGGGGCCCATGTGGACGCCGGTAATGCCGCGTCGCAGGCAGTCCTCGAATTCGGTGCTGGAGGGGTCGAGCACATCTCCCACATCGAGTTGCGGCACGATCGGACGCGACTCGTTCAGGTTGCGCTGTCCCTCGGAGCTGTAGGCGACGACCGCGCCGGGCATGATCACCTTGTCGGTGCAATCGAACTCGCGGGCGTCGAAGGGGATCTCGACTTTGCCCGCTTCGCCGATCGCCGCGATCTTTCCGCGCTCGATCAGCACGACGCCCTTGGCGATCTCCTTGCCGTCGATCGGGATGATGCGGCAATTGGTGAGGGCGAAGCGCTCCGGCGGCGGGGCGGCGGTCGCCCACGAAGCGGCGCTCGCCAGGGCGAGAGCCGAAATCTGCATCACGCCGCGCCAGGTCGCGCGACTACTTGTCCATCGCATCATGAACCACCTGTCCGTTGATGATCACCAGAAGCACTTTGGAGGTCGGGTCGGTCGGCGGACCGCTCCAGGCGACGAGGTCGGCGTCGAGGCCGGTCGCCAGCGAACCGCAACGATCGGCGATGCCCAGCAATTCGGCGGGGGCGCGGGTCACGGCCACGAGCGCCTCTTCGGGCGAGAGGCCGTTCGCCGCGGCGACCATCGCCTGCGCCGCGAGGCCTTGCTCATCGCGCAGGTCGTTGGCCGTCAGTGCCCAGGGCACGCCGGCATCCTGCAGCAGCTTGGCCGTGCTGAGCCGGGCGCGGCCGCCTTCGCCGGCGTTGCCGAAGCCGCGGCCGACGACCGAGCGCCAGCCGGAGGGCGTCATATAGAGCGGGCCGAAAATCACCGGGATATTCCCGGATTTGAGAGCGGGGATCGCGTTGTAGGCTTCGATCGCCTCGACCAGCGTGAACCGAAGCCCGAGTTCCTTCGCAACGCGAATGGCCGATTCGATGTCGTGCCGCATGCGAGCCTGAATCCGCAGCGAGCGCTTGCCCGCCAGGATGTCCTGCAACACCGCGAACGCGGCGAACGGCGGCGTGTCGGCGCCATAGGGAGCGCGACCGCTCGCGGCGAGTCGCGCGTCGTAGAAAGCTTTGCGCATCACCCAATCGACGCCCATGCGCGTCGTCGGACGCCGCGTCACGGGCGAAGGCTCCGGACCGTTCGTCGGCGGCAGGTTGTTGCCCGCGCCGCGGCTGAACGAATCGGCCCCGAACGCGGCCTGCACCGCGCTGTTGGCCTCGACCATGCGCGAGCGCACCGGCCCAGCGGTCTTTACGATCGCCCCCGCGGCGCCGATCACGCTGCTCGGATCGGGCGCGGCGAAGACGGTCGTCACGCCATTGCGGGCGAGGCGGCGGAAATCCTTGGCGTAGAGATTGAGCGAGTCGGCGACACGCGTGTGCGGAACGACTTCGGACGATTGTTCGCCCGTGACGGCGAACGCGCCCTCGCTCACCGAAGTCGGTCCGGCGTCGTCGGCGGTCGCCAGATTCTCACGCCGCGCGCGGGCGGTCATTCGCAGCAACTCGTCCTGGCCGCCGCAGATCGCGGCGCAGACCGAGTGGTCGTCTTCGGCGTGCATCGCGTGCGTCTGCGCATCGGCCGCGAGATCGCCCCAGAGCGAACCGCGCGGCTCGACCGGTCGCGTGATGTGCGACGTGGTGAAGTCGCGCTTCGCCGGGTCGATCGCGTTGGCGGCTTCATTGTCGAAGCTGCGCCAGCCACGCTGCAGGCTCTCGGGCGCGACCGCGCAGTTGGCGTCGATCAGACCCGGGGTGACGTGTGATTCGCCGAGGTCGCGGACGGTCGCGCCGTCGGGCGCGCCGATGCCCGCCCCGATCGCGGTGATCTTGCCCTCGCTGATCACGATGACGCCGTTCTCGAGCGCCTTTTCGCCGGCCTTCATCGTGTGAACGAAGCGGGCTTTGATCGCGAGCGGCTTGGCGGCCTGCGGCTTCGCGTCGTCGGCCTGCGCCGCGGGAGCGAAAGCGAGGGCGAATGCGGCGAGCGGGAGCGCGCCGCCCGACATGCGGATGACGCTGGTTCTCATTTGCGGTCCTCTTGAGCAAGGCGGGGAGCGGACGATGCGGACGGATCGGTGATGACGCGCTGACCGCCGACATAGACGGCCAGCACGCGCGAACGCAGATCAAGCGGATCGCCGGAGAAGACGACCAGATCGGCCATGGCGCCCGGCGCCAGCCGCCCGTGCGATTCGTTCAGGCCCAGCAGATCCGCCGGAGCGCTGGTGATCGCGCGGCGGGCGAGAGCCGGCGAAAGGCCGCTGCGAGCGGCGATCGCCGCGCCCAGGCGCAAACGATCGGTCGCGCCAAAGGGCAGCCCTCCGGCGATGACCACGGTTGAGTTGTTCTTGGCGAAGGCGGCCGCGGAACGGGCGTGCCGCGCGGGGGTCGAAAAGTCGAAGGGGCCGACGATGACGCCGGGAAACTCGGCGCCAAGCTCGGCGACTTCCTCGGCATCGGACGAGTGCCACGGGGCCAGACGCAGGCCATAGCTTTTGGCCAGATCGGCGCAGGTGAGCACATCGGCCGCTTCGGGGGCGGCGACGATCCCGACCCGCTTGCCGCCCAAGAGCTTGCCCAGCGATGTCTCCGGCTTCGGGTCGGCTTTTTCGGCATCGAGCGTGCGGCGGAGCAGGGCGATGAGACCGTTCCGCGAGCTCGGTTCATAGACCGCCCGAAGCGCTTCGGGCGAAAGCGAGAGTTTCAACGGAGCCGTGTCGCCGTGGATCACGGGACGAAGCGACTGCGGCGTAAAGCAGACGATTGCCGTTGAGCCGCCGATGGGGTTTTCGTTGCTGGGAGTGAGGACCAGCGTGGTGATGCCGGCGCGAAGAGCGCCGTCATACTCGGCGGAGCGGCGGTTGAGCGCGTCGCGGGCGTCGGCGTCGACCTGGATCGGGTTGGCAGCGTCATTGAGGTCGTCAACCGCGCCGGCCTGCGAGGCGATCTCGATCAGCCCCGGGCAGAGAACGGCGCCGCTGTACTCATGCGTGTCATTGGCCTTCGCGGCCGCATCGCTCACCGACACGATGCGATCACCGTCGATCAGGACGATCGCGTCGGGTTTCAGCTCGCCATCCGGCGCTACGAACAACTTGGCGCGAATCAGCGTTGAGGCCGAGGCGCTGAGCGTGAGGGCAAGCGCGGCGCATGCGGCTGAAAGGCGCAATACGCGCGTCGTGAGAATTCGTCTCATCGATCGGCTCCTGCATCGTCGCGGCGATAGACCTCTTGTCCGTCGATGAAGACGCGATCCACGACGGCGCCGGGGGAAAACGGCGGGGCGGTCCACACGACGAAATCGGCCCGGTCACCCATGCTCAGTGCGCCGTACTTCTTTTCGCAGCCGAGCCAGGCGGCGGCGTCGACCGTCAGCTTTTTCAGCAACGCGGCATCTTCCAGCGTCGGCAGGGCGGTGGATGCGGCCAGCGCGAAGCTGCCCGCCGCCGCATAGTCGGCGCTGCCCGCGCCGCTGCCGAAGTACAGCGGCGAATCGGCCGCGGACAGACGGGTCGAAAGGTCGGCCCGAACATAGCGGCGCGGTCCGTCGACGAAAAAGAGGCTGGGCATCGTTCCGTCCAACACCACCGGGATGTTGGTTTCTTTCAATTCGTCGGCGATGACCGCGGCGCCGTGAGCGCCTTCGAGAATTAACGCGAGGTTGTACTCGTTCGCGATGTCGAGCAGCACCTCGATGTCCTCGGGATGCGACGCGGCGGCCCGCAACGGCAGTTCTCCGTTCACGACCCGCAGCAGCGTTTCTTTACGCGGGTCACGGGTGGGCTCGGTCGGCTTCTTAAGCGCGTCTTTCTTTTTCTCTGCGTCGCCCGGCTGAGGAGTGGTCGGCTTGGCTTTCTTTTTCTTTTTGCTCGCGGACGAGGTGCTCGAAGTCGCACCGCTCGCCGCCGGCTTGGAGTTGTCTTTGCTCGCGGCCTTGCTGCCGCCGCCCGCATTCGGCTTATCGCCCGGCTTGGCGGCGTCGGGCTTGGCGCCATCTTTGCCGGCTTCGCCCTTTTCGGCGGCGGCGGCTTTCTTCGCTTTTTCCGCCAGCTTGTCGGTGTATTCCTTCAGTTCGTCTTCGTAGTCGTCAAACGATTCGCCGTATTCGCGGGCTTCCTTCAATGCGCTGCGAAGAGCCTGCAGCGTCTGCAATCGGCGAATCGAACTGTCGCCCAGCGCCGCAGCGTTGAAGTGCGCCGCGGACTCCTGCACCCACAGGAGCGGATCGGCGTCATCGGCGGACGAACCCTTGTCGCCCTTGCCCTTCGGCGCCGTGAGCGGCCCCGACTGAGGCGGAGCCAGGTGCAACACCGCGCCGACGCCGCCGATGCCGCGAATTGCGGGCGCGGGAACGTAGGTCGCGACCACTCCCTGCGACCAGAGAGCTCTCATCGCGGCGGCGTTGAAGAGGTCAATGCCGTCGAGCGCCGCGCCATCAGCCCGCTCATCGGCGGTGACAAGCGACGGGTTGCGGCCCCAGCAATCGACGAAGCCGGGCGTGATGAACTTGCCGCCGACTTTCAAATCGCGCGACATGAAATTGCCGCTGGCCTTCGGGCCGACGCCCGTGATCTTTCCACCCGCGAAGACCACCGACCCTTTCTCGATCGGTGCTTCGCCGGGCAAGAGAATCGTTACGTCTTTGATGACGGTGGCGCGGTTTTGGCCGAGGGCCGTCGTGGCGAAGGCCAGGGAGCAAAGCGAGAAAAGTGAATACGCGGGGTGGATGCGCCGCAGGGCGATCGCTCGGAAGGCGCTCGCGTCGTTTGGCGCGACGCCGACGGGAATGGGCATGCACGGGCCTTTCGTGGGCCAGAAAGATCGGACAATCGGGTTGAGACTGCCTCCACGAGTGTGGACGTAGGTTCGCCCGACGGCCTGTCATATTTGCGACGCCGATTCAAACTTCGACACGATCATACAGATTGTTATCGCCGCGCCAATCGCGCGCGAACTGTTGTTATTCGTATAAGTTGCGAATCAAAGTTCTGAAGCGGCCGTGCGCAGCGCCGCACAAAGCTCCCCGATCTGGCTGGCCTCGACCGTGCGGCAATCCATCAAGAACGCGCCGTCGTGTACGCGGGCCACCACCGCCGGGTCGCCGCCGCGCAGCCGAGTCGCCAGATGCGCGGCATCGACCCCGGGGATGCGCACCGCGACTACCAGCGAGGGCAGCGCCACCGCGGGCAGCGTGCCGCCGCCCGCGAAACCAGCCTCCTCGCGCAATTCGATCGTGGCGCCCTCCAGCGCCCGGCGGCACCCTTCGGCCAGCGCCTCGGCCACCGGACGTAGCGCGGTCGGCGTCGCGACCAGCATGCGCAGGGTTGGCAATCGCTCCGCCAACCGCTGCGGATCGCGGTAGATGCGAAGCGTCGCCTCCAGCGCCGCAAAGGTCATCTTGTCCGGTCGAAATGCCCGCATCATCGGATCGCGATGGAGTCGCGTGATCAGCCTCTCGCGCCCGACGACGATGCCGCACTGCGGGCCGCCGAGCAGCTTGTCGCCGGAGAACAGCGTCAGCGATGCACCCGCCGCGACGCTCTCGCGCACCGTCGGTTCATCGAGTCGCGTCGCGGGAGCCGCAGGATCTGCAGAATCCGGCGTTTCAAGCTGATCGAGCAAGCCGCTGCCGAGGTCGTCGATCAGCGGCAGCGGGCGGCCGAGCCGCTTCTCCGCGTTGCCGCAGAATTGCACCAACTCTTCGATGGACGGACGGGCCGTGAACCCGACCACGCGGTAATTACTGGGGTGAACCCGCACAACGGCGCTGACGTCTTCGGTCAGCGCGCGCTCGTAGTCGCGCAGGTGCGTGCGATTGGTCGTGCCCACTTCGATCATGCGACATCCCGCTGCCGCCATCACATCCGGCATGCGATAGCTGCCGCCGATCTCGACCAGTTCGCCCCGCGAGATCAGCACCCCGCCCGATCCGGCCACCGCCCGCAGCGCCAACACCGTTGCGGCGGCGTTGTTATTGACGATCAGCGCGTCTTCGGCGCCCGTCAGTTCGCACAGCAGGTCGCGGACGTGCGCGTGCCGGTCGCCGCGTTCGCCGGTCGAAAGGTCGAGTTCCAGATTGCAATATCCGCCGGCGATTTCGACGATGGCCTCGACCGCTTCAGGCGCCAGCGGCGCCCGACCAAGGCCGGTGTGCAGCACGACGCCGGTGGCATTGATCACACGACGCAGGTTCGGCCGTTGCCGCTCCATCAGCGCCCGGCGTACTTCGAGCGCCAGTTGCGCCAGATCGTCGAGCGACTCGCCCCCGCGCCAGGCCTCGCGTCGCAGCGCCAGCCGATCGCGCACCACCGCCGCTACCTCCCCGCGCGGATACTCGTGGATCAGCCGCGCGATCGCGGGTTGGCGTAATACCTCGTCGACGGACGGGAGTTGGCGAAGGGGGTGGTCGCTGGACATGCGCGGCAGTTTATCGCCCTTCGCGAAGGAATCCGCCCCTGCGACCGACGAGCGCCGTCTGCGTAGGATTCGTGGGCAGCCGCGTGGTGCGGCGGCCCGACCGGAGTGTGCCGATGGCTTGGGTGACGTGGCTGCTGCTCGAAGAACCGCGCGCCCTCGCGGCGCTGGCGTTCACGGTCTGCTTTTTTCTGCTGGTCTGGTGGCGTCGCGGCGGTTCGTCGCGACCGCTATCGATCGGGCTGCTGCTCAGCGTGGCGGCGTTCATCGCGCAATCCGCGATTGAGACCCATCGCGAGGTGGCCATGCGGCTGATCACGCCCATCGAGAGCGAAGCGACGAAGGGAGACGTCGCGTCGCTACGTCGATTGCTCGCGCCGGAGTTTGTCGCCGGCGATCTGAATGCGGCCGACTTTGTCGCCCTCGCCGCAGATCGTTTGCGACAATATCCACTCAGCACCGTCAGCCGTTACTCGTGCGAAATGGTGGAAAGCGACAATGCCGGCTTCATGGTTCGCTGTCGCTATCGCGTCTTTGGTCGCTTCGGCGAAGTGGGCGACGGCGGATTCCTCTGCACGGTGAATTGGCGATTCGAGCGCCGCAATGGCGAATGGATCATCACCAAAATTCCGCCGCCGAACATTCAGGGTGTGAAGTTCAACCGATGGCAGGATGTTGCGCCGCGGTAGGGGGGAT
>JALHOX010000162.1 GCA_022842805.1 Phycisphaerae bacterium
CGGCGACATGTACTCGGGCCGGTTTAGGTCGGAGCCGGGCCAGGTCGTCTGCTGCGACGCCCAGTTTCTGGGGGAGTTTGCCAACATGACGCCCAGGCCGAGGTGCACCACCGTCAGGTCGGTGACCAACTCGTTGTCGAATTCATCACCGTAGAGCCGCCCTTCGCCGAGCAGCCGCTCGTGGGCCAGTTCGTGTGCGATCGTGCCCAGCAGCGCCTCGGGATGATGAAACTCCGCTTCGCTCAGCACGATCGTTCGTCGCTCATCGTCGAACTCATAGAGCCCCGCGGCGTCCGGCAGCGCCTGGCCGCGTTCGTTCACCAGTGGCACGTCGGAATGCAGCTTGTCGAATTCCAGGCGAATGCGTTTCATGTCGACGCCCATCCACGAAGCGACCCGCGCGACAAGGCGCGAGACCGAGCGGCGATTGGGCTCGATCGGCTCCGGAAAGAAATGCTTGGTGGGCACAACGATCGGTCGTCCCTCAAAGACATTGCGCGGAAACTCGTCGTTGAGCCACGCCAATCGCGACTCGACCCAACGCTTGGCTTCCCGGTCGCAGGGGCACGAAGGACGAAACAGCCACCCGAACATGCAAAAACTCCCGCCAGCGGCGGCCGAATTCTACAGTGATTCGTAGGCCACATCGCGCCGCACCCGCCGGGCCACCTCGCTCGCGTAGCGGCGGCCGAGCGTTGCGGCGTGTTCGCGGGCCCAGTCGGTCAGCTTGCGCGAGCCCGCTGCGGGAGCGGCCGAGTCGAGGATGCCGCGGGTCAGGCCGAGGATTTCTTCCCAGGTGATGACGACGTCGCCCACGAAGGGGTTCACCAGCTTGCTGACGGCATAGCCCAGCGCGCTGGGCGTCGAGACGATCGTGCGGCGCACGCCGATGATCTCGCCGATCGTTCGCACGAGGTCGCGATAGGCGAACGCCTCGGGGCCGACGGCGTCGACGGTGCAATTGTCGGTTCGCCGGGCCCAGTCGAGCATGAGCGTCGCCATGTCGTCGACGTGCAGGGGCCGCAAGCGATAGCGTCCATCCCCGAAGACGCCGAAGATCGGCAGGTGTCGCAACACCCAGGCGATGTTGTTGACGAGGATGTCGCCGCGGCCGAAGAGCACGCCGGGACGGACGATGGCGTGCGAGACGCCGAGGCTGCGCAGGGCGGTTTCGAGCGCGTGCTTGCCTTTGTAATAGCCGAGGTCGTCGGCCTGGTCGGCGTGGAGGATGCTGACGTGGACGATCCGGCGTACGCCCGCGGCCTTGGCGGCGTCGAAGAGCGCGAGCGTGTTGCGGACGGCCTGATCGAAGGTGAAGAGTCGGTGGTTGAAGCGGACCCAGTAGGTGTTGAAGAGCACCTCCGCGCCGGCGAGCGAGCGGGCCAGGGCGGCGGGGTCATCAAAGGCGAGCGGCGCGACCTCGACGGCGCTGCCGAAGGGATTGGGGCGGTGGGGCGAGTTGGTCAGCGTTCGCACGCGCGCGCCGGCGGCGAGGGCCTGCTCGGTGAGCGAGCGGCCGGTGTAGCCGAAGGCGCCGGTGATGACGAAGAGGGGATTCATGCTATTGGTCGAAATACGCCTTCTCCCGAGTATCGACGCTTTCTCGCGCCGGCGGTCGTGTTCGACGCGCGCGGCGGCGGATCGCAAGTGCCGCAGAGAATCAGCTTCGATAGCTGATTTCGAGTTCATCCCACAGGGCGAATCGTTGCGGGTGGGCAGACGTGCAGCACTTGATCTCGTGCTTTGATCCGCCCAGAGCGACGATCGCATCTGCGAGTGGGCGCAACTGCGCCTCGGTTAATTCGCGCACGTCAAAGTACCGGGAATTCTCCATGTCGGCGGCGTAACCAGACCAGATGAATCGGTCCCAGAGTCGCTCCTCCGCGAAAACCCAGCGTGGCACTCCGGTGCGGCTGAGGATCGCTTCCGCGTGGTGGAGCTTCTGACTCCACATCGCCGAATCGCGATTGCGGCGGTAGGGCATGGCCGTGATCTACCTCCGAGGCCGCGCGCCGCGTGCTCACAGCGGCGAGACGAACAACACCTTGCTGGCGGCGAGCGCTTGATCGCGGAGCCGCGGGTGAAGGCCGTTGCGCGTGACGAGGTCGACCTTTCGCCCGAAGTAGGCCTCGAGGTCGAGCATGGCGCCGCCGAAAGCCACCATTCCGATCTCTGCATCGGCGTCGAAATCGACGAGCAAGTCGATATCGCTATCTGCACGCTCCGAACCGGTCGCGACCGAGCCGAAGACGGCCAGTCGGGCGATGCGGTTTCGTCGGCAGACTTCGGCCAACTCGGGCGTTTGGTGAATCGCGCGGACCATTCACACATTCTAGGGTGTCGGCACCACGCGGCGTATCGGAAGCCAACGAACTTGTAGGCTCCGCAGAGCAGACCATTGGGCCACCCGGTGCTGAACAGGTTCGCACGGCGGCCCCTTGCCGCTCGTCGGCCTGCGAGCCGCAGGCCGCTACGGGGCGACGGCGGGTTGCGCGAAGGATTGCCGCCATGCCGCGAGGAACTCTTCTTCCGTCATGCCCAGCGCCGCGAGAATTGTGGCGTTGTTCGAGGCGGCCAGCAGCGTCTTGAGCTTGGCTCGGCCGAGCCGCTGGTCGACGAGGCGGACCATCGTGCCGGCGAGGCCGTAGCGGGCGTTGCCCGACCAGCCGTCGACGAGTTTCTTGGGGCCCGCGCCGCCGCGGATGGCGTCGGCGGCCTGGCGGATGCGCTGGTCGTCCAACTGCCCCGAGGCCAGGATCGCCAACCCCTCGACGAACCAGCCGACCTCGTCGGCCTGGTTGAACTCGGCGTCGGCACGGTGCTGGCCGTGATAGACGTGGACCAATTCGTGGGTGATGAGTCGCTCGGCGGCGACGGCGTCAGCCGCATCGTGGCCGCAGGCATCTTTGGCCCACGACTGTGGCGCGAGCAGGGCGAAGGTGGAGCCGGTGCCCATCGCCACGGCCCAGCAGGGCAGTTCGCTCATCTTCCATTTCGCCGCGGCGAAGGCGGACATTTCGGCACGATTGGCGAAGACATGCGTCTCGTAGGGCTGGGCGATGGTGTCGCCGAAGAACTGCTCGATGGTCCTGGCGGCGCGGTCCAGCAGCGGTTTCAGATCGGGCGAGATCGCCGGCGCGGAAGTTGGAGCGGGATTGGTGGGTTGTGAAGCGGCGGGGCGTGAGTCGGCCGCCAGATTCGGCGAGGCGACGACGGTTGTTATCAGGATGCCGCACAGAGCGGCGGCGATGTCGAATCTGCACATCAATCGATCTCCGGCGCCGAAGGAGTACGAGAATATTTTCCCGCCGGAGTTCGCGAGCGCGAACACGTAAACAGCGACGACGCGACAGAAAACCACAAGGGCCACTCGGAATTTTGGTCGGGAATGGGCGAATATGCATTCGGCGACGTGTTCCGCCTGTCGCCCCGTCTCCTGTCTCAAGCTGCGTGTTTCATGCTTGTGTCTCAACAGCCATCGGTCGAACTTGCGCCCGCATTCGTGAATCCGGCGTCGGGGCTGCGCGTGCAGGCGTGCAGCTACTCCGCGGCGCGACATATGGCGATGCACGCGCACGACAGCGCCAGCCTGACGGTGATCGCGCGCGGCGCGGTGTTCGAAGATTCGCCGCACCTTTCCGCATTCACGGCCTGCGCCGGCGATTGCATCCTCAAGCCCATCGGCAGCCGCCACGAGGACCGATTCGGCGATGTGCCGACGAGAACGCTGCAGATTCGGATCTTGCCCAGCGACGAGACACGCCCGTGGTTGGAGAGCATTGACCGTCGCGGACATGCGTTGCTGCGCAGTGCGGCAGTGGCGCGGCCGCTGCTGGCGATTTTGCGGAGCGAGGCTTCCACGGGCGAAGCGGCGCAGCGGGCGACCGACGATTTTCTCATGGATGCGCTGGGGGCGCTGGCGGCGCTGGTCGAGGAGCGGCCGCGCACGCCGGCTTGGCTGGCACGGGCGGAGCGAGAGATCGCCGCGCGCCTGCCCGAGGCGGTGTCGGTGGCCGGGCTGGCGCAAGCGCTCGGTATTCATCCGGCACATCTGACGCGGGCCTTTCACGCGGCGCACGGCTGCGGAGTGGTCGAGTTTGTGCGACGGCGGCGCGTGCAGATGGCCGCGGAGATGCTGGCGGTCGGTCGGTCGGCGATCTGCGACATTGCGCAGCGGGCCGGCTTTCACGATCAGGCCCACCTGACGCGCTCGTTTCGCGATGTGCTGGGGACGACGCCGCACGTCTATCGACGGGGGCGGACATGAACCGACGGGGGAGCGGCTCGCGCGCATGATTGGTGCAAGCCTTTGCCCGAGCCGATCGGCGACGATGCGACGAATGACAAGAACTTTTGAGGAGTCGCATATGTCGCGTCGTGGTTTCGTTCGATGGGGTCTGATTGCCGTCCTTTGCACCGCGAGCCTGTCGCACGCGGGGGAGGTCACGTCGAAGGAGTCGGGCGCAAAGCCGATTCCCAAGGAGCTGGCGGGGCTGCGCGATCGATGGGTCGCGGCGATGGATGAGTTCTTCGTGCCGGGCTTTGCGGTGGTGGTGGTGCGCGACGACCATGTGATCTATCTCGACACCTTCGGCTATCGCGATCTGGAGAAGAAGCTGCCCGTCACGCCCGAGACGAGCTACTACATTGCCTCGGCGACGAAGCCCTTTACGGCGATGGGGGTGATGAAGCTGGTGGAAGCGGGCAAGGTCGGTCTCGACGATCCGGTGAAGAAGCACCTGCCGCGGTTTGAGTTGCCGGACGCGAAGCAGGCCGCATCGATCACGATTCGCGATCTGCTAAGCCACAAGGCGGGCATTGACTGCGGGCCGGCGGTGTTTCTGGATGCGTACACGGGCGAGATTACGGATGACCGCTATTACAAGCTGTTGCGCGAGCATGCCGAGCTGGCCGGCACGCCGAGCTATAGCAACATCCACTTCACGCTGGCGGGGCGCGTGATCGAGGCGATCAGCGGCAAGCCGTGGCGCGATTATCTGGCGAGCGCGATCTTCGAGCCGGCGGGATTGCGCACCGCGACCGGCTACGCCGATGCGATGTACACGCGGGCCGACGTGGCGCTGCCCTACGACCTCGACGACTCGGGGCTGTCGCTTTGCAAGGTTCGCAAGAGCGATTCGACGATGCATGCGGCGGGCGGGCTCGGCATTTCGATCAGCGATCTCGGTCGCTGGCTGCGGCTGAACATCAATCGCGGCGAGATCGACGGCGTACGGATCATCAGCGAGGAAAGCGCGACGGCCATGCAGACGCTGCAATCGGATGGGGCACAGGGCAGCATTCGCGTGATGCAGGGCTTCGGGCTGGCGTGGTCCATCGGGACATTCCGGCCGGAGGGGCCGAAGTTTCTCATGCACAGCGGCGGCTACATCGGCACTTCGGCGCACACCTCGTTCCTCCCGGAGCGAAAGATCGGCGTGGGCGTGCTGAGCAATTGCGGCGCGCCGGGAGGCATCTTTGCGGAGTCGGTTGTGTCGATCGATATCCTCGATCGGCTGATCGGCGGAGAGCACCCGGACTATCTCGAGCAATTGCGGAGTGGAATGGCCCGGCGCATGCCGGAGCTGCGGGAACGCGCAGCCCAGGAGAAGAACCCGGCCAAGGTGACGGCCGCGGGCAGCCTGTCGCTTTCGCCCGACGCCTATGTCGGGACATATCGAAGCGATGATTTCGGGACCGCGGTCGTGGCGCGCGACGGCGACACGCTGCGCATTCGGTTCGGTTCGCTGCCGGCGACCATGCTGAGTTGCGAGAAGGACCAGTTTCGCGTGGCGGCGGCGGGCGGCATCCGCGAGGGGCGGTTTGAGACTGGCGAAGGAAAGGTGCAGGCGGTCGTGCTGCAAGTGGAGCCGAGCGAGGCGCGGTTTGTGCGCAGCGGGGGCTGACGCCGCGCCGGCTCCGGCCGCGGTCAACGCTTAATCCTATTAGTAGGTAGTGGGGGGACCGGCGGGGCGCTTCGTCGCCCGCGCCGGTCTGATTCCGGTCCGATCATGTCTCGCGGGCGGGAATTCGGCGCGGATTGCGAAAAATCCTTCGGCCTCGCGTGATCTTATTGAAGACTCCTCCTTAGGCGGCGATCCAGCTTGGCCGACTGTCAGCGCGTTGTCGCGCCGCGGTCGGCGGCGAGCCGCATCGCAACTGGGTCCACTGGAGGTGGAAGGATATGAAAGCGTTTCTCGGATCTCGAAGGGTGCAGCTTCGTCACAGCCGCCGCGGCGCCGTTGTGGTTCAGGTCGCCGTCATGTCGACCCTGATTATGGGAATGGGCGCGCTGACGATCGACATCGGTGCGATGTATGTGACGCAGGCCGAACTGCAGGCGGCTGCCGACTCGGCCGCATTGGCGGCCGCGGCGCGTCTGGGCGGGTCGGATGGAGGCGTTTCGCCGCAGGATCTGGCGCGCGAGTCGGCGATGGAGTTCGCCGAGCGCCATCGTCTGGGGCGCTACGGCCTGCAGATGGACCCGAACGACGTCGAGTTCGGACGAGCGACCTTTGACGCGTCGAGCGGGCGCTTCGACTTCACGCCGCAAAGCAGCGGCAACGTCGACTCGATCCGCGTGACGGCGCGGCGGTCGACCGGGTCGAGCAACGGGGCGCTGCCGATGACCTTCGCCAACATTTTCGGCTTCTCGTCGAAGGATCTGTGGGCGAACGCGACGGCGACGCTAATCCCGCGCGACATCTCGGTGGTGATCGACCTGTCGGGGTCGATGACCTACGACAGCGAGATGATGTACTGGAACCGCACCGACGGCGGCTTTGCCAACACGCGCGACATCTGGGCCGCGCTCAACGGACCCGAGCCGGATCGGCCTTACATGCCGGGCAGCGAGCTGGAGACCGAGTATGCCAGCGACACCGGGCCGACCTACGGCAACATGACCGAGTGGGGCACTCCGCTGTTGCCGGGCAGCTACAGCGCAACGAGTGATCCGGGCCTCTTCTACATCAAGAAGGGCAGCTCGATCAACGGCACGACGCTCACGGCGCTGCAGACGAAGCTGCAGACCCGCGGCTACAACGCCGCCGAGCAGAGTGCGCTGGTGGGCAACCTGAACAGCAACGACAACACGACTTCCAACTGGCAGAACCGTGCCGGCGTGTTGCTGGGGCTGGCGACGTGGCGCAGCGGCAAGGCCGGCTCGACCATGGGCTCGGGCGGCGACGGCGACAACCTGGTCGAAAACGCCGAAGTGACCTGGAATGCGGCGCCTTCGGGGTGCACCTGGAATTGGCGCAATTACGTCGACTGGGTGCAGGCCAGCGCATCGGACCACAACTACCGCGCGATATCGAGCAACACGGGCTTCCGCTATCGCTACGGGTTGAAGACGATGACCGATTTCATCATCGACGATCGGCCGAGCAATTCGCAGTCCAACATGCTGTGGGCTACGCCGCAGCAGCCGCTGCGAGCGGTGAAGGACGCCGTCCAGACGCTGGCCGACACCATCGACGCGCTGGACAGCCCGGATCAGCTCTCGCTGGAGACCTTCGGCACGACCTCGGTGCATGAGATCAACCTGAGCGAGACGCTGCAGCAGGTGCCCACGCGGCTGTATCAGCGTCAGGCGGCGCACTTCAACGGCACGACGAACATCGGTGCGGGCATTACCCGCGCGATCAATGAGTTGAAGTCGGCCCGTGCGCGTCCGGTCGCCAAAAAGGTCATCGTGCTGATGTCCGACGGCGTGCCGAACGTGAACGAAGGCGGCGCCTATGACGTGGCCGGCGGCCGCGCCTATGCGATCGCGGCGGCCGAGGCGGCGGCCGATGAGGGCATGGTGATTTACGCCGTCAGCGTCGGATATGGCGCCGATCGCCCGCTGATGCAGGAGATTGCGTCGGCGACGGGCGGGCAGGAGTTTTTCGCCAGCGGTAGTCCGGAAGAGTACACCGAGCAGTTGGAACAGATCTTCCGTGCGCTCGGCGGTCGTCGTCCGGTGGCGCTGATCGAGTAGTCCGAGAACCGCAACCAACCTGCACCCGTCCGGAGTTCGTCGACTGGTAATCGGCTCACCCCCGATCCCAGCCGATGACTGGACGGGTGCGGCTGTTTTTTGCCGCCAAGACCGGCAGGGCGAAGAGCCCGACCACGGGGCCGCGACCGAAGCGCGGACCTGAGGGTCCGAGAAGGGCACACGACACGTGAGCGACACGATCCGCGTCATCGTGGTGAACACGGACGAGGAGGCGAAGCCGGAGCTTCGCCACCACCTGCTTTGCATTCCGGGCGTCAAGATCGTCGCTGAGGTCGACGAGGCGCTCTTTTTGCCGCAGGCGTTGGCGCAGTTTCCGTGCGAAGTCCTGCTCGTACACCTCGATCCTGCGCCCGCAGCGATCATGGATGTGGTCGCGCCTCTCCTGGAAGCGCACAAGGACGAATTCGTCGCGATCGGCATGACCGAAGATCGCGACGCCGAGCTCGTCATGCGGGCTATGCGGGCCGGCATGCGTGAACTGCTCTGGAAGCCATTCCCGCCCGAACAACTCACCGAGATTATGGGCCGCGCTCGGGCCAACTCGCCCAAGACCGCCCAGCGCGTCGGCAAGCTCGTGCCGGTCGTCTCGGCCAACGGCGGCGCGGGGGCGACGACCGTCGCCACCAATCTGAGCGTCGAACTGGCCCAGCTCGACAACTGGGCCGGCCAGCCCAACCCGGGCAAAAAGCCAAAGGTCGCGGTCGTCGATCTCGACTTCCGCTATGGCCAGGTTTCGATGTTCCTGGACGCCCAGCCCACTCACACCATCGCCGATTTGTGCGAGTCGCCGGAGCATCTGGAGCCGGCCCTCATCGACCGCGCGATGTTCAAGCATCCGACCGGGGTGCATGTCCTGGCCCACCCGCCGGACATTGAGCAGGCCGAGCGCATCACCGCCGCCAATTGCGCCGGAGCGCTGGCGGCGCTCCAGGAAAACTACGACTTCGTGATCGTCGATGGGCCGGTGCGTTTCGATCACACGGCGCGGGCGGTCTTCGACATGACCGACGTTTACCTGCTGGTGCTGCAGTTGCTGGTGCCGTCGGTGCGCAGTGCGGATCGCTATCTGAATGAGCTGAAGCGCTGCGGCTACAACCTCGATCGCATTCGCATGGTCTGCAACCGCGTCGGTCGCGAGGTCGCTTACCTCGAACCGACCGACGTCGAGGCGACGCTGAAGCGCAAGCTCAACTGGCACCTGCCCGACGAGTGGAAGTTCGCCGCGACCAGCGTGAACGTCGGCCAGTCGCTGTTCGAGTTCGCGCCCAAGTCGAAGCTGCGCCTGGCCTATCGCCAGATCGCGCTCGACATCGCGGGCGTCGCCGGCGACTCGAATTTCCAGGCCGACGCGTCCGATGCGCCGGCCAAGGCCGAAAGCCCCAAGAAGGGCGGCTTCTTCTCGATCTTTAACAAGGGCTAGTGGTTGTTTGCGATGCGGCGCCCCGGGTTGGGCCGCTCGCCGGGATTGCGAAAGGAACGGGTGAGCTGCGATGGGATTGTTCGCTAAAGCCAAGCCGATTGTTGCCCCCGCCATCGCCAAGCCGTCGGCGGCGCCCAGCG
>JALHOX010000163.1 GCA_022842805.1 Phycisphaerae bacterium
TCTGCGTGCGGGCCGGCAGCGCCCGCTGGTGGCGCTCGGCCGAGCGCACCGCGTCGAGCTGCGCCGGAACCTGCGTCCAGCGCACCACGAGCTGGCGCACCGCGCGGTTCACTTCCTCAACCACGGTGTCCAGCGCCTGCTTCAGCCGCACCACCGCCTGCGACTCGACCAGTCGCGAGCGCCGCACTTCGGCCCGCCGGGCACGGTTGCCGATCGGCACGCTGAAGTTGAGACCGACGACATAGGTGATGAAGCGATTCGCGCTGAACTGGTCAAAGCTGTTGTCCGAGGTCTGCCCGACGCCCGCAACGGTATAGCTGAACTGCAGGTCGAGTTGCGGCATTTCCTGATTCTTGGCGACGCCCATGTTGATCCGGGCGATCTCGATCTGTCCGCGGGCCTGCGCCACTTCCTCGCGCTTTTCGATCGCCGTTCGCACCGCCGCGAACTGGTCGACCTGAATCGGCGCCACCAGCGGCGTGTCGGTCGGCACGATCTCGATGATCTTCGAAAGCAGCAGCTCCGGATCGTTCATCAAATTCTTGAGCCGATCCTCGGCGTCGAGCACGTTGCGGATGGCCTCTTTGAACTGCACTTCGCGCTGATCCCAGCTCGACTTCGCGTTCTGAATTTCGACTTCCGTCGCGTCGTGTTCGCGGCGGTTGTAGACGCTTTCGTACGTGGCGCGATTCTGTGCCACCGTCTCGGCCAAAATCGCCGCCGTGCGACGGGCCTGCACGAGTTGCCAGTAGGCAGTCTCGACATCGAGCAATACGTCGCGAACTTCCTGCTGGAATCGCTGCTGCGCGACCTCGCGCTCGATGGTGCGCAGGTTGATCTGCGCCCGGTTCACATCCAGCCCGAAACCGCGCCAGAGCGGTTGCGTGAACTGCGTCACCCAGTTGGTGCTGTACACCGGGTTGATCTGCTGAAACTGAAAGTCCGTGCTCAGTCGCTGCTGCTGCAACTGCGTGCTGACCTGCATTCCTGTCGGCAGCAACTGTCGCAGCCCGCCGGCGATCACGCGCGTATCGCTCAATCCGGTGTCGATGTCGGACGTCAACGGGCGGTCGCCCTGGTTGTAGCTGGCGTCCAGGAAAAACTCCGCGTCAAACGCCGCCTGCGCCCCGACCAGCTGCGCCTGCGAAATCGCCGGCGTGTAAGACTCAGCCTGGATGCGATAGCTGCTGGCGAGCGCCCGCGCGATGCAATCACCCAGCGCCAGCCGCGCCTGCAACGGACGCTCCAGCTGCGCCAGATACCCCTCGGCGTAGCGCATCACGTTCTGATAAGTCTGAACCACGCGCGCTTCCTGACGCGGCACGGCTTTGAGCGCATCGAAACGCGCCCGAAACACGCCCATCGCGTCGCTCGGGTCGGGCAATTGGCCCAGCACTTCCTGCGGCGGAACGGGCGGCGTCTCCGGCATCGCCAGCAACGCGTACTTGGCGGCGCCCTTAAGTTCGAGCGGCTTCGCGTCGCGCGTCGCGTTCGGGTTCGTGGCGTCGATCGGCTGAGCCTCACTGTTGGCGTCAGTCACGAGCTCGGCCTGGCTCTGGCTGTCGGAGGCGGTGATCACTAGCGGCTTAGGGGCGGCCGTCGGGGTGGCTGCAGCCGTCGGCGTCATCCGCCCGGTCGCCGCGCTCGGCGTCGCCGTTGGCGTCGAAGGCTTGGCCGCGCTCGATCCGCTCGCCACCGGCGTCATCGGAAGCATGGGCTCGCCGGCCCGGGCCGACGCCGCGAGAGTGTGAACGGCAAAAATGGGAACCAAAGCGCAGAGCGCGCCTCGGAGGACGAGCGAAAGACCTGAGATGCGAAGAAAGCGTGATTGGGTCATGGACACCCGAATCCTTTCGATCTGAACGGGCAGGCTGGTCAACCGTGACCGGATCGCTCGACGACCCTGTTGCACGCCGCAGATCGTATGATTCGCGCCCAACAGCGTCAAACTACGACGCCTCGCCGCACGCCCCCACACTGTCATGAATTGTCGTGCTCAGATGCGGAACCGCCCCCCCGCGGCCCATCCCCCCTACGCCTTCCCTGCCAGAGCCTCGCGGCGACGTTGGATCAGATCGTCCGCGTCCGCCGACAGATCGCACAGCCCGCGCCACGTCGCCGCGACACGGTCGAGCAAGCCCACGTTCTGCAACATCAGGTCAAGATTCTGCCGACAATGCTCGGTCGGCGAACCATCGGCGTCGCAGGTGTCGATCGCCATCTGAAAGCGATTGGGCTGCGTAAACAACACCGCCAGGCCGTACTGCGCAGCGACCTGCGCCCGATCGTGTTGCAGCGCCCGACGGAAGTGATCGATGCCCTGCACGTCATTGCCGTGCTCGCGCTCCGAAACGCCCAGCCGCACGTGCGCCTTGGTAAACGTCGGAACCGCCTCCACCGCCTGACGAAACGCATCCATCGCCTGGCGCTGGCGACCCGCCTGGCGCAACAGCACGCCGTAGCGATACGAAAGCTCCGCGTGCCCGCGCCGCGCGGCGAGCGCGCGGCGGTGTCGTTGAATCACATCTTCCAGCGTCCACTCGACGCGCGAATCGCCCCGGAACGAATCCGCATCCGGCTCTTCGCGCTCAAACGCGCCCGAGTCGCAAGCGTTGAAGTGCAATCGCGCGGTCTCGGAGAGCAGCAGCGTGCTGCTCGGCTCCACGCTCGCCGCCAGATCGAACGTCGCCCGCGCTTCGGCCGGCGCACCGGCGTCCCATTGCGCCACGCCCAGTCCGACAAACGCCAGCGTCAGCCGGTCGTTCAGCTCGGTCGCCTGGTTGAACGATTGCGCCGCCGCGATCAGCCGCCCGTTCCGCAGATGCTGCGTCCCGAGCTTGACGGTCGCCTCCAGAAAATTCGGCTTCACCGCCAGCGCCGCCTGATAGTTCTGCAGCGCCGCGTCGTCCTCGCCAACGCGAGCGTAGAGGTCGGCCAGACGCACGCGATAGAGCGCCAGATCCGGATATTCCGCGACGACGCGCTCCAGCGCCGCGATGCGATCGTCTTCGCCCCCGGCGTCGATCTCCAGATTGGTCGGCAAGGCCCGCTCGTCGCAATCCGGCTCCACCAGCAGCGCCATCTGGAACTGCTCCGCGGCGTCGTTGGGCCGCTGATTTTCCAGATAGAGCGTGCCCAGGGTCAGCAGCACGTCGAGGTCGTCGGGCGCCAGATCGGCCAATTCCTGATAACAGGCCAGCGCTTCGTCGAGCTGATGCTGATGCAGCGCGATCGCCGCCAGCCGCTCATACGCGTTCCGCAGCCGCGGGCAGAGCGCCAGCGCCTTGCGATAAGAACTGCGCGCGGCCTCAATCGCGCCGCTGCGCTCGTGCCAAAGTCCGGTCGCGAAGGCGATCGCCGGATCGCGCGGATCGCACTTTCGCGCGGCGCGCAGCGCTGAACGTTCACGCGTCAGATCGCCCAGTTCGGCATAGACGCACGCCAGCCCCAGTTGCGGATCGCGGGCGGCGGGGTGTTCGGCCGCGGCTCGCTCAAAGGCCGCGCGTGCCTCCGCGGTCGCACCCGCTCGCAGCTCCACGCGCCCCAGTCGCATCAGCAAATCGAGCGAGGTCGGCGCCTGAGCCAGGCGATCGAGCAGCGACTCACGATCGTCGCCGGCGCACGACGGCAGTTGGGCGTCGAAGATGCTCGTCAGGTGCGTCACCAGACCGCGACCCAGCGATTCAAAGAGGTAACTCATCGGTCGCCTCCTTTCACCTCAACGCACGCATTCGGCGTTGTGGCGATCGGCGGAAGCGGCGAACGAGTCTGCTCGATGAAACGCGACATTTGATTGCACTCGGCCGGCGCGCCGGCGGTCAATCGCGTGGCGATGGGCGGTTCGGCCGCTTGCGGATTCGCGGGCGCCGACACCCCCGTCGGCCCCACCGCGCGAGTGAGCTCGCGCGAGCGCAGGCAGGACGGCAGCGCCGCCGCACCTTGATGCTCGTCCATTTCAACGCAGGTGGCCGGTGAAGGCTGGCAGAGCGCCGGCTTCGGCGGCGAGTGCTGCGATTCACTGAACGGACGATCGGCGTGCCGCGCGGTGGGCGCGGAATCTCCGCGGTGGGCAGTAGTCATGGACAGACCTTCTTTCCCCAGAAGCTGTCAGGATGTTGCGTCAGCGACCCTTACGCGATTTCTCCGGCGGCGGTGGAGGGACCGTAAAGGCCTCCTCACGCGGGGCCGGCACCATCAGCGCCTTCTGACAATGAACGCAGCGGACGACCCGGCCACGCTGCTGTTCCTCAGCGACCATGGTCTTCCCGCACTGCAGGTTCGGACAAATGATTGTGACCGCCATAGCTGTCGCGCTCCGATCCAATCTGCCGCGCCACGAGCGCAGCCTTGACACTCCAAGCGTGCAAAACACCGGAGCGCGAAGCGAGCGCCGATCGCCGATGCGCGGAATCGGCGCAGCCTATTCGCGGACGAACCTGCGGCTATTCAAGTGAGTGAGAGGCCGGAGTCAGTCATCCTCGCCCGCAGCCACCGGCTTTTCGGACGCTGCGACCGGGCGACGCCGTGGCGCAGATTTTTTCGCATTCGCAGCGGCCTTCGGCGGCGTCGACGCGATCGGCCGCCGCGCCGCGGGGATTTCGATCTCGCGTCGTCCCGAAAGATATGCCCCCGTGATCGACTCTTCTGCCGCGGAAACGCACGCAATGTCGCCGGCGGCCAGCACCCGCCCCCCGCGAACGCCGGCCCCGGGGCCGAAATCGACGATGAAATCGGCGGCGCGCATCGTGTCCAGATCGTGCTCAACCACGATCACGGTGTTGCCCAGATCGCGCAGCCGCTGCAGCGATTGCAGCAGCCGCAGATTGTCGCGCGGGTGCAGGCCGATGCTCGGCTCATCCAGGACATAGAGCACGCCGACCAACCCCGCTCCAATCTGGCTCGCCAGGCGGATGCGCTGCGACTCCCCGCCCGACAGTGTCGGCGCCGAGCGGTCGAGCGAGAGGTAATTCAGCCCGACGTCCAGCAGAAAGCGCAACCGGGCCCGGATCTCCTTCAACGGCTCCTCGCCGATCCGCGCTCGAATCCCCTGCAGTTCAAGCGTCTGAAAAAACGTGTGTGCTCGATCGATCGACAGCTTGCACGCCTCATGCAGATTCAACGCGATCGCCGGACCGTCCGCCTCCGGCTTGCCCCGCAGCGTCACCGACAGCGCCTGCGGCACGAGCCGCGCCCCGCGACATTGCGGGCACTCGCGCGAACGCATGAACTGCTCGTAATACGAACGGACCATCGTCGACTCGGCCCGCTTGTACTTGTCGTGCAGCTCCGCAACCACTCCCGCGAATGTGCCGCCATGCTTCCATGCGCCGTGCCGCCCGCGCCATTCAAACGTCACATGCGTATCGCCCAACCCGAACAGCAGCGCATCCCGCGCCGCCTTCGGCAAGTCGCGCCACGGCTTCTTCAAATCAAACCCGACGTGCTTGGCGACACCCTCGTAGAAATGCCGCGCCCAGCGCCCCGGCTTCGTCCGCAGCGGCGCAACGCACGGCGCGAGAAACGAAAGACTCGGATCGGGCACCAGAAGATCCGCGTCGAAATCAAACCGCGTCCCCAACCCGTCGCACCCCGGACACATCCCCTGCGGACTATTGAACGAGAAAAGCTGCGGACTCGGCGGCTCAAAGCTCAACTGGCAATGCGTGCAGGCATAGGCCGACGAGAGCAGAATGTCGGCGCTCGCCGCCGCGACCGCCGGCTGCGCAGGCGGCGGCCCTTCGGGCTCAATCTCCGCCTCAACCACCACGGCTTTCTTCTTCGACTTCCGCCCGCTCGATTTCGCCGCCGCCAGCGCAGCCTCTGCCGCAGGCTCCTCGGATTTCGGCGTCTCGGCCGGCGCCGCAGCCGCCGCGCTCGGCGGATCAATCGGCCGCACGATCGCGCTGCCCGCCCCCTCCGACAGTGCAAGATCCAACGCCTCCGCCAGTCGCGCCCGATTCTCAGCCTTGGGCACGACGCGATCGATCACCGCTTCAATGTCGTGTCGCCGATTGCGATCGAGCGACGGCGGATTGTTCAGGTCAAAGATTTCGCCGTCGATCCGCGCCCGCGCGAAGCCGCGTCGCAGCAGTTCATCGATCAGGTCGCGATGCTCGCCCTTCTGCCCTCGCACTTTCGGCGCCAAAATCAGCAGCGGCCGATCCGCCGGCAGGAGCAGAATGCGGGCCAGCATCTGCTCGCGAGTCTGCGCCGTGATCGCCCGCGAACACTGCGGACAATGCGCATCGCCCGCCCGGGCGAAAAGCACCCGCAGATAGTCATGAATCTGCGTGATCGTGCCGACCGTGCTGCGCGGGTTCCAGCCGCTGGTCTTCTGCTGAATCGAAATCGCCGGCGAAAGCCCCGTCACCTGGTCCACATCGGGCTTGGGCAGCTCCCCCAGAAACTGGCGTGCGTACGAACTGAGCGATTCGAGATACCGTCGCTGCCCCTCGGCGAAGAGCGTATCAAAGGCCAGGCTGCTCTTGCCGCTGCCCGACACGCCGGTCATGCAGATCAGCTTGCCTTTGGGGATGTCGACGGAAACGCTCTGCAGATTGTGGACGCGCGCCCCCACGACTCGGATCGTCCACTCAGACGAGAAGGCTGCGTCGGTCTCAGGCAGTTCGGCCATGCCGCCAAGTGTAGCGCGCCGCCGCCGCCGCACGCGAGCGCAAAAGCACCGCCGGACGAGGCGGCTTTATCAAGAATCGCGCATCAAGCCGGCCCGCGTCTTGCCGTCGGCCAAGACGCCGACGTGCGCAACGATCATGCTCCAGCCCGTCGATCGCCCGGCGGGATCGGGAATATGAAGCGTCAACCGCTGCCCAACCTGCAGGGGCGCTTCGCAAAGAAGGCAGACCCCGCGCGAACTGATGTCGACCAGCTCCACATCCACCGGAGGTTGGCTCAACGGTTCAAGCTGCATCGTGCCGAAGACCTGCCGAAGCTGATAGCGGATCGGCGACGCGGCCGTAATCGGCGCCGGCCGCCCGTAGAAGTGACTGACCAGTCGGCTCATCATCTCAACCCAGCGCAAACTGACATTACTGGAGCCACTCGCGGCTTCAGACGGCGTTGCAGTAGCCATGAATAATCCCTCACCGCTCGCGACATCGCTCTGCATCGAACGGTCGGTGTTTCGGGGCATTGGATTGAATAGCGCGGGCGTGAACGACGGACGAGGACTGGACGGTGGGGCGAAGCTCTGGCTCGGATCGCGACAAAGCCGCGCCAACACCTGCCCATCCTGGCCAGGCTCGACGCGCAACACACGCATCACCAGCTCGTGAGATTCCGAAGCGGTAAGCGGAAGCGCCAACCGGACCCGATCGTCGACGTGAATGCCCGCCGAACACTCGAGAGTTACGCCCAACACTCCGATGTCTACAAATCTCGCGCGCTGCGCAGAGATCGCGGAGTCTTCAAAACGCATGTCAATGTAGACATCGTTTATCGCAAATCGCCCGCTGCAGTGACTGGGGTCGGGGACGGGACGAGCGTTAGAAAACTGAACCACCGCCGCGACAAGCTCAACCCAACTGAGCGAGGCGCCGTGAGCGGTTGCGCCCGCTGAACTGTTCATGGTGCGCGCGTTTCTAGCTGCGACGGTATCGCCGCGAACACAAGCCACTGGAATAGGCCGACCGACGATCAAATCGAATGACACGGGCATTCGCTCAGCAACTACGTCGCTGAAAACGCTGCCTGACGGGCACCGATTAGATGGGCGAACGTCGAGGGAGTATTGGATAGGTTCGGACCCATTGCCATAAGGCGATTGCCTCAATTTTTACCGCTCCGTCGCCTTCCGCAGCGAGCGACGTCGACTAGTTCTTCAGAGACTTGCCGACGGCGCGCCGCAACCGGACCATTCAAACCGTGGCGGCTATGGAGATGACGTGAAAGCGGTACCAGCGACGGTACGTGCGCAGACCAACCAGACCCGTGACAACTCGACTCGGCGAAGCCGCAAGCACTCCGCGCCGCGCGGCTCGACGACATTCGCGGATCCGCTCTCTTCGATGCGTGGCGCTCCGAACAGAGCGTTCGGTCGTCGGCCGATCCACCAACGCTCTTTGATCGTGTTTACTGCAAATCACCGATGAATCTTCGTGCGGCGCTTCCGGGCGGCGCCCGTCAGCCGCCGTCGCTTCTGACTACCCCGCAGACCATTGCCCGCATCTCCCCCGCGGCTGCCCACAATTTTCGTCGCGAACCGCTTTCGGAGAAATCGAACGCCGCTAAACTTGACATGGGTAAAAACCCCCACCCGGCTCGTTGGTTCACGAGGAATCGAGGCCTGGTTGCGACAGTCATCGCGACGGTGAGCTTAATACTCGCATGAAAGGCGCCGTGTGGCAACATTGCAACCCTCAAACGTCGACAGCTTCAGGCGTGACAAGGCTCCCGACATTCCACTCCTAGGCAACTTCATCAGCCTCGAATGGCTGATGGTCGCCGTACTGACGCCCCAATCCGAAATCGTCTTCATGAATTGCGCGGCAAAGCGCGCGTTTTTCGGGGCGGCAGACACGCCGACCGATGGTCGCTCATTTCATCACTTCTATCGCGCAGACGTGGTCCAGGAGCTCACCACTCTGATCTCGTCGGTTCTCGAGACAAAGCGCCCGCATCTTTATCGGTGCATGCGCCGTGGTGTCGGGCTCGAGGCGACGCTCATGCCCTGGTCCGGAGCCGGTGATCGCGCCGACCTTGTCATGCTGGTGGCGCATACAGGGCGCTCCGCCCCCCCCGCCGACCAGCCGCCGTTGCCGGTGGTGGAGTCGCGCTACGTCGAGCTGGGAAAGCTCTCAATCCTCTCGCCGCGCGAGCTCGAAGTCATGGCCATGCTGCGTCGACCGCTTTCGATGCCCCAGATCGCCGAAACTCTTCACCGCTCGGGAAAGACGATCGATCGCCATGTCTCGTCCGTGCGCGAAAAGCTCAACGTCCACAGCCGGCTGGAAATGCTCCGGATGGCGGACGCGGCGGACCTGCAGATTTGGCACGCGTCGTCGATCCGCATCTAGATCAACTCTCCGCTACGGCAGCGGCGGTCCGCTACGTCGACTGCCGACGGATCGTCTGATCAAAGTTCTTCACCAGATTCTGGTACAGCGCCCACGTAATCAGCGCATAGGCCCCAATCGCCAGCATGCTGCACACGATTCGCGTCAGCCGCGCCGCAGCGATCTCCCCCTTGCTGATCGTCGCCCCCCCGATCGTGTTGGCCGACGTATTCTCGAGCGTGCCCGGGTCGATCAGCGCTTGCAGCGAGGGGAACGGCAGAAACGGGAACACTACCGACGAAAACGTCAGCCCGACGTTGCCGCTCTTCACCGCCGCCCCGCACAGCCATAATCCGCTCGCCACCCCCAAAACGAGCGACGCACTGATCATCACCGCCTGCACCGTCTTCTTATAACTCAGCGAACACTGCAGCCCCGCCAGCGCCGCCGTCGACGCAAACGCGATCATCAAGCCCGGCACGATTACGACCGACTCCGGCGGCACACACGGCGTCCGCCCGCGCACCAAATCCG
>JALHOX010000164.1 GCA_022842805.1 Phycisphaerae bacterium
AGCGAGACCGGGAATCGACCGCCTCCGGTGAAAACGGTCGCGACGAGAATCCGCAGGTCGAGCCAGAATGAGGCGTGTCGCGCGTACAGAATGTCGTAGTAAATCCACTGGTGAAAATCGCCCGACTCGCGGTCGTGCCGGCAAATCTGCCACAACCCGCTGATGCCCGGCCGCACCGAGAGCCGCGCCATCCGCCAGGGGACGCAGATCTGGTTCTCGCGAAATGGCGAGGGCCGCGGGCCGATCAGGCTCATCTCGCCGCGCAACACATTAAACAACTGCGGCAGCTCGTCGATGTTGGTGGTGCGCAGGATGTGGCCCAGCGTGGTCACGCGCGGGTCCTTGGCCATTTTGAACTGCGGCCCGTCCACCTCGTTCTGTGCCGCCTGCGCCAGCTTGCGCTGTTGCGCGGCGGCGTCCTGCACCATCGTGCGGAACTTCCAGCATTTGAAAGGCTTGCCGTTCAGCCCTTCGCGCTCATGGCCGAAAAAGATCGGCCCGCGCGAAGTGAGCTTTACGAGGATGGCCGTGATCAGCATCGGCAAAGAGAGGATCAGGATCGCGAACGCCGCGACGACGCGATCGATGCGATCTTTCCACTTCAGGTAGCGCTCGCGGCGCGAGCCCACTTCGCCATGCTCCGCCGTTAGCGGCCGTCGCCGCCAATCCAGCGCCGGCGGACGATCGCTGTCGACGTCGTAATGCGCCGGCAGACACTGTCCGGTGGCCGTGCCCAGCAAAACGCGTTGATTGGCGACGGCGCCGTCTTCGACCGTCGCATCGGGGCCGACGATGCACTTGGCGATCGTCGCTTTCTGGCCCACCCGGGCATCGCGCGCGATCAGCGTCGGGCCGATCACCACTGCATCTCTCTCGATAATCGCCCCCGGCTGCACGATCAGCGGGCCATAGAGCCGAGCGCTGTCGGCGACGGTGGCCGTCTCCGATACCCACACATCATCCGCGATCGCGCGAAACGATCCGCCCAGCCCCAGCGACTCGGGTTCGTGCAGCACATACTCATTTGCTTCAAGCCAGCCGGCTTCGTCCGTCAGGTCCGCCGTGGCGCACTCAATTGGGAAGTCGCGGCCGAGCGCTCCGCCCGCCGACAGCGATCGTCGCAGTTTGGGCAGATCGTTGATCGGCGCATCGGGCACGTCCCACAGGCTCGTAATCGGGATCAGCGCGCTGGCCACGGCCTGCGTCTGAATCCAGGTGTGGCCCTCGTAGTAGCGCTGAATCCGCCGCAGGCGCCCCTCACTGTCGAACTTCAGGTATTCCTTCGCGCCCTTGTGGCCGCGATCCAGCGCCACCTGATAGCGCGCGGCGCGCAGCTTGCCCAGCGCCTTCGCGATGGCCGGTAGCTCGCGCTGCCCGAGGATCAGGCACTGCGGATCGACGATGAGCAGCAGGTCGGAGGGTTCGAACTGATCGATGACCGATCGACTGCGTTCCGCAACGACGCGCGCGATGGGCGAGGCGCCGCTGTGCAAAGCATGCAGATAGCGATCGTCGACCGCGAACGACGGCACGATCGAAACCGCCTCGGTCGTGACGGGCCGAATCTGCCGCTGCACCCACGATAGCAGGGTCGAGCCCGCGAACGGCATCAGCAGCAGCGACCCGCGCCCCTCTGCTCCGCGCAGGAAGGCCGGCCGCGAATCAATGATGAAGGGAAAAATCGTCACGACGGAAACCGGTTTCCTTTGCGGGCCGCCACGATCTCATCGCGGCCGGCCGGCCTCGGGTTGGTGTACGCGTACTCACCATAATAGGCGCCGTAGTTCGAGGGATAGTTGGAGCTGCGATTCGCGCCCAGGAACACCGTGCCCAGGAATCGCCGCGTCGCGTTGCTGAGCAGGTGCATCGCGTGCGTCACTTCGTGCCGCCGGCAATGCCCCTCGCGCACGATCAGCAACGCCCCATCGGCCGCCTGGGCCATGATCCGCGCATCCGCAACCGGCAGCAGCGGCGGCGCGTCGAGCAGCACGATGTCGAACTTCTCACGCATGCGCTGCAGGAAATCGCGGAACGCGCGGCCCACCAGCACTTCCGTGCTCTGAGCGTTGATCAACTGACCCGCCGGCAACACGCACGGCTCACCCACGCCGCGAGTCAGGATCGCCTCAGACTCGGTCGTCGTCTTCTGCAACAGCTCCAGCAGCCCCGGGCTGGGCCGCACGCCCAGTCGCGTCGTCAGCGTCTGGCGCCGCAGATCGGCGTCGACCACCAACACGCGCTTGCCGCATTGGGCAAACGTGTTCGACAGCTTTTCGCTGACCGTACTCTTGCCCGCGCCCGGTCCGGCGCTGGTGATGATCAGGACGCTGCCGCGCTCGATTGGTAACCGCTCCAGCAGCGCCGTGCGCAACATGCGGAAATGTTCGCCCTGAATGGCGAGCTGCTCGGGCGTCGCCTTCTTCAAATCGGGAATCAGCGGCACAAATCCCAGCATCGGCCCGCGGGTCGCGTCGAGCACGTCGCTGGTCTCGCGCACCTGCGGGTTCATCAGCACCCGCAGGAAAGTCACACCGAGCGAAAACAGCGCCGCCGCGAACGCCGCCATGCCCACCAGCAGGAATCGACGATTGCCGTTCGAGGGCGCGGTCGGCCGGAAGGCCATGCTCTGATCGGTCGGCATGATGACCGGTAGCTCCTGTTCGAGCTCACGCTGCACTTTGGTCGAAACGAGCGTGTCGTAGAGCGCCTTGTGCTTGTTGTAGTCTTCCTGCAGCTTTTGCAGTTGGCCGATTTCGTCGACCATCTTGGAACTGTCGATGCCCATGCGGCTTAGGTCGTCCTTGCGGCGCTGGATCTTGGCCTCCGCCAGCCGCCGCAGCCGATCCAACTCGTTGATCTGGGCCGTAACGGGATCGTCGCCGCTGCCGACTGCGAAGCCCTTTTCCGTGATTTCGTCGATCAACTGCTCTTCTTCACGCAGCATCTGTTCGATGTTCGCGATCTCGCGCTCGGCCTTGGCGATTTGCGGCGCCGCGGGGCCGAAGCGCGTGCGAAGGTCTTCCAGTCGCGAAACTTCCTGCCGCCGTCGGCCGTCCAACTCGCGCCAGCGGGCATTGGTGCGGTAGCGCAAGCTTGCGTTGGCGGTCTCGGCGGTCGGCCGCGACGTCGCCTGCGATGCCGGAGCGCCGTCGCGAATTTTCTTTAATTCGGCGATCGCACTCCTCATGTCTTCGACCTCGATCATGGCCGCCCGCAATTCGTCCTGCAGCTTCGTCTGCTGCGATTCAAACCCGGTGAGCTTGGTGTCGGGATCGGTGATGCCCAGCGCCTTGCGCTTTTCGCTGATCTGCAGTTCCAACCGCTCCACTTCGCGCCGCTCAGCTTCCAAAGCCGTGTTACGGGTGCTGTTGATGGTCTGATTGTCTTCCCTCTGCTTTCGCCCCAGCCAATCGCGATATTGATCCTGCACCGTCTGCACGATCGTGACGCAATCCTCGGGGTTCTCCGTCTCCATCGAGATCTGAATGAAGTTCGCCTGATTCTGCGGCTTCACCTGCAATTGATCGCGCAGCCGCTCCATGTTCGACAGCCGCGCCCCAAAGAAGTTGGTGTCGCGCTCGCGGAACCAGCGCGAATTCTTCACCTCGGGCGCATCCAGCACGCAGTTCAGCACGTCGGGGCTGCGAATCTCGTTGGCCCGCGTTGCCAGGTATGCGTTGTACAGCGGGATCATCGCGTTGTTCTTGCTGCGCTCGATGATCTCGTCCTTGATCGGCGGGACTTCGAGCGTCGCAAACGAGCGATACATCGGCTTGTGCGAAAACCATGCGAACAACGCGCCCGGCAGCGCCAGCCCGAGGAAGAGCGCGATCGTCGTCCACTTGTAGCGCATCATGGCGCTCAGCGTGATTCGACGGCCGATGCCGGCCGCCGTCGGCTGCGCCGGATGCTGCAAGCGCGGGTAATACCCAGCCGCCGCACCTGGATAATCGTTGAACACGGGAGGAGCGCCGTTCGTCGGCGGGGGGGCAAATGGATCTGTCGTACGCATCCGTCGTATCCTTCTTTCGCGGCGTGTAGCGCCGCCTTCGCCCGGTCCGCGACCTAAATCGCCCCGACCGCGAGCTCATCCACACTTCCACCGCGAAACAGCAAATATTCCACGCGCGAAGCCGGCTTCAGCCGCGCGCCGTCCGTCACGATCGCGTGATCCACGACCGCGCGCTCGCCCACTTCCACCTGATCCCACAGGACGGACGAGCACAGCACGGCGTCGCGCCGAACTTCGCAGTCCGTGCCGATCGTCGTCGGGCCCACCACCGTCGCCGTCGCCGCCACGCGCGAGCCGGCTCCGACCAGCACCGGGCCGATCAGTCGTGAGGGATCGGCCACCTGGGCCGTCTCATGCACAAAGCTCTCGCGCACCCGCCGATAGCCCGGCCAATTCGCCTCCGACTTCGCCAGTCGGATCGCCGCGCTCGCGCACAGTGCGAGGTACGAATGCACGTCCGTGATGCGCCCGAAGCTGCGCGGCAACTGAAACGTCGCCACCGGCTGATTTCCGCGATAGAGCTGCGGAATCAGCATCTCTTTCAAATCCTGAAAGCCCGCCTCGGGCACCGACTCCAGCGCTTCGCGCTCCAGCAGATATGCCCCGACCGGGCGCAATCGCGCCGCCAGCGGTGCGCTATTGGTCTCTTCGCCCGGCGCTACCACGACCGTCATCAGCGCCGCGCTCGAATCGTGTTCCTGAAAGAGCGTCGCCAGATCGCAGTCGGGCAGAATCGTCGCGTCGCACACCAGAAAGCGATCGCCGCCGAATTGCGCCGCCGCGTCGCGCACGCAGCCCGCCGCGCCGCGTGGAATGAGATCCATGTAGTAGGAGAGCTGCAGTTGTCGCAGCGACCCATCCGAGAGCACGCTCCGACCCAGCCGCCAGCCTTCATTGGTGCAGATGGTGACGTGCCGAATGCCCGCTTCCGACAACCACCGCAGCGTGTGGCAGATCAGCGGCGAATGAGCCACGGGCATCAATGGAAAAGGGCGCACGGCGGCAAAGCCCGACTCGTCCCAGCCGTGGCTGCCGCCCAAGATGATCGCGCGCGTAATGAGACCGTCGCTCATGAAGCCGCGTGCCCTTCAATGCCTGCCAGCGACGCTCGCCGCTCGATACGCTCGCGCGGCGCCGCCGGACCGGTTCGAGCAATCTCGATCCGCGTCCGAAAAACGGCGTCCCCGCGGATCTCGCCTTCCGCCGCCAGCGAAACGCTGGACGACTTGCGGTGATAGCCGCGGCTCACCCAACCGGCATACGTCGCTGCGTCGCCGCGCACCATCGAGGTGCGCAGCGTCGTGTCCATCTCAATCCTCACAATCCCAGCGCCGCCGTCAAGCTCAAAACCGCCGGAACCGGTTGCGCGCACGCTGCAATGTTCTGAGACGTGCCAATGTTGCGCGATGCGGTGGGCCCCGGTGCAGCGCAGCTCGTCGATCACCTGCAGCACGCCCGCGTGCGCGTCGAGCTCGATTGTCCGTCGATGCGTCACCGGATTCTTCAGCCGCCGATATCCATCATGCTCACCGACGAACCGCCCGCCGCCGGCGCTCGGCCGCCACTCGATGCAGCGTGACTCCGCCCGTCGTCCCCAGAGAAACAGCCCCAAACACTCCGACTGATTTTCGTCATCGACGCAGATCGTATTGTGCGCCGCCGTGCTGCGCAGATAGTCGCGCCAGGCTCGTTCGCTGAAGTAGTCATAGGTGCCGGGGTCGCACAGAAACTCCACCCCGAACGCGCGCAGCGTGAAACTCAGCGCGTCGGCGTGACCATGCGCCGCGATGCTGCCGAACCCCAGCGGGGCACAGTCGATCACAACGCTGATCGCGTCAGAGCTTTTTTCGCCGCTTTGCAGCAGGTAGTGCCCGGTCGATTCGAACGCCCGCGATGTGAGCTTGGCGCTTCGCGGCGCACCGTCCTTCAACTGCCGCAGCGTTTCAATGCCGCTCGCCCCCAGCAGCCACGCCGCCGGCTCCCATTGCTCATCGGCGCCGCGCAACATCGCGACATCGTCGAAGAGCGCCGCCCCGACCGAAAGCCACGGCGCCGCCGCACGCGGGTCGCCCGCAACATCGACGACGTATCCATCATCCGCGTCGTTGAACATCGGCAGCGGGCCGCCGGCCTCGGCCAGCGCCGCGAGGTATTCGAACGATCGTCGCAAATACCCCCAATACGCCGGCGATACATCGCGCCCCGCCCGTCGCGCCGCCAGCGCGCTGAGCAGAAAGAACTGGAGCGTAAACGTGTGATAGCCCGTGGCGCGCTCGACGTTGCCGCCGTCCGGCAGCGTCTGCAGCGCGATCTGCGCTTCGAGAATCGCCCGCGCCCGTTCGACCAGCCGGGTCCACTCCGGTGCGGCGGCGAAATAGCTGCCGGCGATGAATACGCCCGCCGCTTCGCCGACCAGATGATTGTTCGCCGACGAACCGCGCGAAAAGCGGCTCGCGACTTCGTGCAGATGCAGCTCGACGCTCGACAGGATTCGTGTCGTCGCGCGCGAATCGAATACCGGCGCGTCTCCCATCAGCTCAAACGCGAACGTCCAGTTAATCAGCCGGATGCCGAGTTCCAGCGGGCTCCGCCATTGCATGCCGCGACAGTAGGGGCACTGATCGAGCCAGCTCGCCCAATGACGCCACGCCGCCTCTGCGTACTTCAGTTCGCCGCTCGCGCGATACGCCCGCCCCAGCAGGCCGAGATGTGCGTGCCGGCTCGCTTCCCAGACCCACTTGCAATCGCCGCTCTCGCGCACGTCGCGATAGTCGATTCGCGGCGCGTAGCCCATCGGCGTCGCGCGCTTGTGATGCGGGTCAAAGTTCCAGCGGGGCGGATCTCCCAGATCGCACAGCCGCCCGCCCATCAGCGCCAAGCGCCCCGCACAAGCCTCATCCGCCCGCGCCAGCAGAGTCTCGCGATCGACGCAGGAAATTCCCGCGCCGCCGTCGCCGCTCGCCGCGCCGCAAAGAAGGGGGGGGCGACTCCGCTCGCGAAAGGACCGCGCCAGTGCAGGGCCGCGCTCTTCGGCTCTCGCGCGAGTCGCCGATTCGCGCAACGCTCCCCATGTGTCCTGCGCGCGGCCCTCGATGCGCCACAGCACCTCGGCCGGCGTCATCGCCCGCAATCGTCGCCAATACCAGGAAAAGGTCTGCATCCGTGCCTACGCCCCCGGGTTGTTTACTGGGTTAGGTCGTCGCGTCGAAATCGCGACGTTGGTCCGCGGAAACACCGCTCGTCTTCCGGACGCGGCGAGGTTCCACCGGTCGAGCAACCGCCCATCGCTCACGAAGCGGCAACGAGGCGCGGCGGGGCGGGTGAGGGTTGGGCCGATTCCGTTTCGGCCTGTCGCGCGGCCAACGCTTCGCGCCGCTTTCGCAGCACTCGCCGCACGCCGCCGATCACGATCGCTGCGCCGCCGATAGTGGGCACCAGCCAGGGCGCCAGTTCTCGCGCGACGAACGCTACCGCGGGGCTGATCACGTCCATCAGCAGCGCGCCCGCAAAGACGCCGGTGCCCAGCAGTCCGAGCGTGTCGATTCGCAGCAGTGCGCCCAAAACAATCGCGCTGATGCCGCAGACCGTGCCCAGGATCTGCCACATGCCGAAGCCCGTCGTGGTTTGCAACCCCGCCCGATCGGCGAAGAAGCCGGCGACGAACAACGCCGCACCCGCCAGCAGCAGGGCGCCGTCGAGGCTTAGTCGATGTTGAGTGGAAAAAGTCGTGTCGCCGATGGCGCGCCCCACCCAGCGACCGTCGCAATCTGCGCAGCGGTTTTGGTAGACGGGGGTGCCGTTGCGATAGCGCTCCAGCACGCACACCACCGCCGGCGAGCCGCAATCGGCGCAGACCCGGGGGGCGAACACGATCGGCTTAGTCGCCGGAGCGTATCGTGATTTGGTTTGGACCGATGGCTGCGCTCTCTCCTCGCGCCGCATCAGTTCGCTGTCTATTGGCAATTCTTGCGCAGACCGTCCGTTGGACGGCGCCGCTACTCGCTTTCCCATTGCCCCAGTTCCTTCAAGCCGCGCGCCAACCCGCGCACAACTATGACAAACAACCGAGCCCGGCTTGCACTTCGGTCTTGTGGGGTGCTCCAACTAATACTAACCGACCTGACAATGATAATTGCCGCTCGCGTCCGAAATTCATCGTTTCCCGAGCAAGAAATTACCGAACGTTGATGAACTGACGGGTGCATACACCTCGCGCCCGTCTTCATGCGCTGCCTGATAAGAAGTCCGAACCGCAAAGAGATGCGCGACCGGCGCGTGCGCGGTTCAAATGATGCGTTAAGACCTTCGGCCTATCTCCGCCGACCGAAGAGCGACGCCATCGCCAACCCGATCAAGGCCAGCATCGACGACTCCGGCGAAGGAATCGCACCGCTGTTGCCAGGCGGAGTCGGCGGAATCAGATCGACAATCGAGTCCGGATTCGTGTTGCCCTCCGGCGGAACATAATCCGGCGCGGGAGTCGGCGGCGCCATCGGCGTGCCATCGATCAACGGATCCGTCACCGACGGCGTTTCCGCAGGCGGCGGAGGCGTCGCAGCCGGACGCGCGGCAAACGCGTTCCAAGAAACCAGCGTCGAACGAATGCCCGCCGAATAAACCGAATTCGACTGTGTCGATTGCGCCGCGGTCACAGCGCCGCGCACGCGCATCCCCAACCAGCTCGACTGGCCGGCGGCTGCCGGACTAGCGGCCACGCTCTGCACCGCCGAGCGATTCGTTTCAAGCTTTGGCGCCGCGCCGAGCGAGCGCGGGTCTAACGGAGCAACCCGGAAGTAATAGGGATCTTCAATCAGGCTGGGGTCGGCGTTGCGATGACGGCGCGCCAAGTCGGCGCTCGCCGCTCCGGACAGGAAGCCAGCGGCGAGAAACGCGATCATCATTCGCGATTTGCTCGTCGACATTCAATCACACTCCTCAACTGCTGAGCCGCGCCGCACACGGCGCCTCGCTCAGCGACTCAGGCGGCCTTCCTGCGTCTCTACCTGACGCACGACGTCGCCTGCACTATTCACGCCGCTGAATTCCAGCGACAGCAATAAGTCCATCTGTGTCGCCGAAACCCGGCGATACACCGTCTCGCCGATTCCGGCGACTGAGATTCCATCGCGGCTGCCGCTAATCTGCAGCGCGACAACCACCGAATTCGCAACTTCGGTGATCGAAGTTACCGTTCCATTCACCGACTCGCTGCCGGTCTCGAGCAAGGTCAGCACCGTGCCGACCGCGAGCTCCTGGCCTGTTGACACCAGTGGCAAGCCGCCGGTGCCGATCGTCTCGGTCACAGTCCGCGTCGACGATTGCGTGTCGACCGACTGCTCGTTTAGAAACAATTCCACGACAACGGTCAGGTTGCCGCTGTAGGCCCCGGGCTCCACCCCGGCGTCGGCCGAGTTCGAATTTCCGTTTCCGGTGGGCGGCGGCGTCACGCATCCGCAGAGCAGCAGGCCCACAATTACCGCGTTACAGCGCCAG
>JALHOX010000165.1 GCA_022842805.1 Phycisphaerae bacterium
GCGTTGATTTGTTCGCGACCGGCTTCCAACTGCCGGTGAACATCGCGTTCGTTCCCACCGCGACCGCTCCCGACGGCGCGCGGCACGGCGACGACCCGTACTTTTACGTCGCTGAGCTGTATGGCACGATCAAGGTCGTGACGCACGACGGCGTCGTCAGCGACTATGCGACGAATCTGCTGAATTTCAACCCGAGCGGCTCGTTCCCCGGCTCGGGCGAGCTGGGGCTGGCCGGCATCGTGGTCGACGCCAACGGCGACGTTTATGCGACGCTGCTCTATAGCGCGAACCCGCCCAACGACGGGCCGCTATATCCGCGCGTCGTGCGCTTTACGAGCACCGACGGCGGGCGCACTGCGGCGACCCAGACCACGATCCTCGACATGGTCGGCGAATCGATGGGCGCTTCGCACCAGATTTCGAATATCTCGTTCGGCCCCGATGACAAGCTCTATGTTCACATCGGCGACGGCTTCAACGTCGGCACGGCGCTCAATCTCAACTCCTATCGCGGCAAGATCATCCGGCTAAACCGCAACGGAACCGCGCCGACCGACAACCCGTTCTACAGCGCCTCCAATGGCATCAATTCGCAGGATTACATCTTTGCCTATGGGCTGCGCAACCCGTTCGGCGGGGCGTGGCGGGCGGCCGATGGGCAGCACTACGAAGTCGAGAACGGCCCGAGCGTCGACCGCTTCGCCCAGATCGTGCGCGGCCGCAACTTTGGCTGGAACGGCACCGACGCCAGCATGTCGAACTTCGCGATCTACAACTGGGATCCGGCCCACGCTCCGGTCAACATCGCATTCGTGCAGCCGACCACGTTCGCGGGCAGCGGCTTTCCGGCGGCGGCGCAGGATCGCGCGTTTATCACGGAGTCGGGGCCGACCTGGGCGACCGGCCCGCAGGCCCAGGGCAAGCGGATCACCTACTTCAACCTCACCCCCACCGGCACACTGGCCGGCGGACCGACCACGTTGATCGATTACATCGGCAACGGAAAGGCGACCGCGGTTGCGCTCGCGGCCGGGCCCGACGGGCTTTACTTCTCCGACCTCTACAAGGACGTCGGCTTTACCTCGCCGATCGATCGCGGCGCCAACGTGCTGCGCGTGCGCTACGTCGGCCGCGCTGATTTTTCGGCGACGCGTCGGGCCGGATGTGCGGCCCCCTTCTCGGTGCTCTTCACGGATGAGTCGGACGTGCCCGGCGTGGCCGCGCGGCTGTGGGATTTTGGCGATGGCGCGACCAGCACCGAGGCCAACCCGACGCACACCTACACATCGCTGGGCGTATTCAACGTGCGCTTAACGGTGACCGGGACGCCCGGCGCGGTATCGACGGTAAAGAGCGCTTACATCACGGTCGGCCCGCGTGCCGGATTGCTGGCCGAGTATTACGACGTGATCGACCTCAGCGGCCCGCCGGCGCTGGTGCGCGATGAGCCAAACATCTTCTACAACTGGGGCAGCGGGAGCCCCGACCCGAGCATCGGGGCCGACACCTTCTCGGCACGCTGGACCGGCAAGCTCGTGCCGCCGCAGAATGGCAGCTACACGATCCGGACGCGCTCGGACGACGGCGTGCGCGTCTTCCTCGACGATTTTGCGATCATCAACAACTGGACCGACCACGGGCCCACGTTTGACTCCAGCGGCCCGCTGCTGCTCAACGGGGGGCAGGAATACGACCTTCGCGCCGAGTTTTACGAGAACGGCGGCGGCGCCGTGATGGAGCTGTATTGGTCGGGACCGTTCGCGGAGCAGCCTGTTCCGTCGACCGCGCTACGCACGCCTACGGTCTGTGCGCTCATCGGCGATGCCAACTGCGACGGCGTGGTCAGCGTCGGCGACATCGGCGCTTTTGTGCTCGCACTAACGGACCCCATCGCCTACGCGGCGACTTTCCCGGATTGTCCGCCGACGCACGCCGACACCAACGGCGACGGTTTTGTCACAGTGGGAGACATCAGCGGGTTCGTGAATCTGCTGACGGGAGGTTGAGGCGCGGCGGGAAAATGAGCAGCCCGCGCGGCGCGGTCGGAGGTGCGTCACGCGGGCCTTGAAGCCGCCAATCCGGACTCGGATCGACAGCCGTTTTCTCGATCAGGCTCAGACGGCGTCGATGTTCTGACGCAATCTGTGAGCGACGCTGACATACTCACGCTGCACCGCGTCGGCGGGCGGCTTGCTGCCCACCCATCCGAAGAGCTCAACAATCGCTCGTTGCAGCTCGGTCGCGATCGGCGCGTTTGTGTTTGTCGTCATATCGTAGCGTTGCGGCGCGCCTTCGTTAGCGCGCCCGCTCCAATCGAGCGTGGTCTGCGCCTGATGCCCGCCGGGCACCGCGGCCAAGCCGAGGCTCGGCTGAGCGTAGTTGTTGCCCAGGTGCGGGAAACTGGTCGCGCCGGGGTCGATGGTGCTGGCCATTGGTCGAATCTCCTGAGAGCGACCGCCGAGACGGCGGCGCTACCCTGCTGGATCACTCGACGCCGGCCGCGAATTGCTCCGCGGCCGACGTCGACCTTTGAGGCTGTGGAATTCGCCTTACTTCGGCACAACCCAGCTATCTTCGCTCTCGATGCCGTCGATCTCCCAGGTCCAGCGAATCTTCTTGTAGGTATACGCAACCTCTTCCATGTGCGTATAGCTCTCGGTCTTCGGGTCGAGGCAGTTCGGCATCCACGGTCGGATGCTGACGATGATCGCGTCCTCGAGCGTGGTCGTGAAGTAATGCTCTTCCTGACCCTGCGGGTTGATGCGATACCACTTGATCTGCACCTGCTTCATGTGCTCGCCGGTGCAGAGCGCCTGATAGAGCTTGGGCGAGCTCTTGTCGAAGACCTTCACAACCGACAGGGCGTTGTGAATGCGCTTGCCGGTGCTGAGGCCGCTCTGCGGATCGCGCGGAATACGGACCTCGTGGTTGAAGGCTTCGACCAGGATCGTGTTTTCACGACCCTGCATTTCGCAAGAACCTTCGATGTTTCCCTGATTCTCGCCTTCCAGAGTCATGTGGGCCGGCATTGGCATGGGTGGTCTCCTTAACCTTTGTATCAGTCGGCGTCATACGCCGCTGCATTCGTGTTCTCGTCGCGAGGTCGCTTACGCGGGCGGCTCATCGCGATGTCCCACGTAGGGCAGGCTGCGTGCCAAAAGAGATGTGCGACCTCAGAAATCCGATCGATTGATCCGGATGAGCCGCGTTAATCAATTTTATGAGACCTGCACCGGGGGTCAATCGGCTAATCGGATTTCTCGTTCGCCGGTAGGAACGGAGGGTGGGGAATACCCACCCCTCAAAATCACCCACCCCGGGCGGCTGGGCTGGGTGTGAGTGCTGTCGGGCCTGACTGGCTTTTCGGAGTTTTGGACTCGGAGATTGGGGCGTACCCCAATCGCCCGGGCGGGTACACCGCCACCGTCAAATTTCCTTTCGCGGCCACGTCGCTGTGCGTTACGCTGCCGCCGGGAGTTGCGACCTGGATTGGGGACTCGAAAATGGACGCGCCCGCGGCCGAACCGGACTCGCTTGCGATCGACGCCGCCAAAGGGCCGGACAGTCATTGTCCCCGCTGCGAGTATCTGACCGGGGTGGGTCGGTGTCCGGAGTGTGGCGCCCTGAACGATCGCGTCCGACCGGGGACGCCGAGCCCTGGGGCGCGCTTTCGTCGCCGACTTACTTTTTGGCTCGTTACCTCAGCGATAGTGCTGCCGACCCTCGCGGCGGTGATGATCTGGTTCGCGTATCACTACGTTTCAGACGATCAACTCCGTCGATGGTGCTCTCAAAAGAACACCATGTTGGCGCGTCTGGCGAGCCAGACACTCGCACATCGCTTCGAAATGCGCTCCGCCGCTGCGGGCCGACTCGCCAATGCGATCGGACAGAAGTCCAACATCGGCGCACAAAGGCAGGGCGTCCCACTGGGTTGGTACCGGCACTTCGATCGCATGTTGAGCGGCTCGGGCTGGGGCTTCGGTCCTGCCGGCGAGTATGTCGAGTCCTCCTCAACGTGCTTCGGCAAGCCCGACTACCGCGCATTCGGCCAAGTGATATCTGTTCAGGGCGGCTGCATCACGATTACTGCCGCGGAGGTCATTTCGGATCGTCAATTTGAGATCAAGCTGGCTCATATGCGGATCGGCGGAGAGTTTGTCTTTTGCGAACGAAGCCGGCTGGACGACGTCATCAACGCACCCGGCAACGAACTCATTTCCAGCATCCATCTACGTTCACAGAAGCCCGGCGACGAAAGCCCGGCAATCGCGGAGAGATGGCCCGCGATCGAACTGCCACTTGAACTTGGTTCCCTTCGTGCGAGGGGGCCGATCGAAGCGACCATCTCCGATGAGATTCAGACCACCACGCCTGGTTCAGCAGCGCAGCGTTTTCGAATTGACGCCGGCACTGAAAACGGCGTATTTGTGGGACTTGGATTTTGGCCAGCGTCGTCCAGTGGAGCACCAACCTTCTGCGACGGTGCGCGGCTCACGGTGATTGAGGTGGAACCGCAGAGCTGCGTCGCCGTCCCAAGGACCGGAGTTCGCTGCTTCGTCGAAGAAACCCTGCAGCCGGGGATGAGCGTGCGGGCTGGTCGTTAGGAATTGGCGGAGGGAAAAGCCGTTGGACATGCTTAGCCATATTGAGCCTTTCGAGCCGGCCGGCTTATGCCCGCATTGCGGCTATGAGACCGATCCGGGCGTGTGCGCGGAGTGCGGCGCGCTGAATGAGCGAGTGCACTCGCGCTCGAAGGGGGAGCGCTGGCGACGCTTCCGGCGGCTGGCGATGCGCGCAACGTTCACGTTCGCCGGGTTGGCGGTGGCCGTGAGCGGCGCGCTGGCGGCGTCCTACTTGTGGTTGCCGGAAAGTGCGCTGACGGCGATCTACAACAGCAGGCCGCCCGCGATCGTCGCGCGCTTCGTGTGGAATGCGATCGAGCATCGCATTCAATTGCGCGATGACTTCGCCGTTGCGATCTCCCAACGCGCGGTCGCACCGGATTACACGCGGCCGGTCGTTACTCCGACGCCATGGCAAGGTGAGTTTCGAAGTGCGTTTGATACAGGTACCAAGATCTGGATCTCTTCGGACGGTTGGCACGCAAGCCATTTTGGTTACGGGGGATGCATCGGCCCATTTACGCGATGCGACGAATTCGGGCCGATTACGGTCGTTAGCGCCGGGCGAATCGACGTCGACTTGACTGATGTCTACCGCGGTAGCAAACGCCGGCGCAGCTACGCGCGGGTGACCGCTGACGGTCGACAAGCCGTGCTTGGATTCACGGAGCTGCCTGTTGTACTCAATGCACCGCTGACCGAGACCGCTCCGATCGGCAGCCTCTTTCCCGCCGGCGCGCAGCCGCTGATTCCGGTCGGCTCGACCCTGAAATGGCCCGCCATTGAAATCACCGACGACTTGTTGAAGTATCGCATATCGCCGCCGCTCATTGGGCGTGTGATTGAGTTCCGGTTTTCCGTTCGCGACACCTCGATCGATGGGCGCGACCCTCCCGAGCGAAGTTGGCAGATTCGAGCCCGTCTCAACGTGGGCGAATCGGCCGGCGTCTACGAGGGCCTTCCGTTCTGGGCCAACCACAGCGACTTTCTTCGCTCGGCAGCCGGGGACCCGGCGGTTCGCGTGACCGAAGTCTTCACGGACTCGTGCATGGTCGAGGGCAGGTTAATGCTGGCGCCGTGGGCGAAAGAGACTGAGCCGTTCGCGGGAATGGAGTTTCTGACCGGTCGCGAAGAGTCCGAAGACCGCGCCCCTTAGCCGCCGGTGGGTCGGCTATCGGGCAGTTCGCTGATGGTGGGCAGCCGGGTCTCGCGGGCGTGCTCGCGCAGCTCGCTGGTGAGCAGCCGCCAGTAGCCGCCCGTCGCGATCAGGTACACGGCGAGGATCACGCCGAAGAGCAACAGGACGTAGGCGAGCCGTAGCAGTGGTTCGTAATTGGGGTCGATTTTGACGGTGTGCTGGGCGGCCTCGGGGAAAAGCGACTTGGCGCGCGTCTGGGCATAGGCCGGCAACTTTGCGAAGAGCCGCGTGGCGTAGTCGCGGCCGGTGTCGGGGTCGACGGCGTACTTGCCCTTAAAGCCGAGCTGGATGCAGGCGTAGCAGGTCGCGAGCAGGTCGTACCACTTGGTGACGTCGCTGCGCTGCGCCTCCTCGGCGAGCTGCGTTTCCTTCATGGCCTGGTCGACGACGTCGTAGAACTTCTCGCCGCCGAGCGCCTCGCGCTGATTGAGCAGCGTGATTTCGAGGCATTCGTCGGCCCAGCGCTGCCGGCCCGACCAGGGGCAGTTGAGAATCATCACTTCGTCGATCAGATAGACCAGCGGCACGCGGGCCCGCGACCAGGCATCCCACAGCCCCGGCTCGGCGTGACTCTTGCGATCCTGCTCCTTGATCAGCGCCAGCACTTCGTTGCGGGTGTCCTCGTAGCGCGGATCTTCACCGTCCGCCACGCGCCGCTGAAACGCCGCGAGGTAGAGAAAGACGTCGACCGCGAGGTCATAGACGGATGGGGCGGCGGCAGGCACGCGAAGCGGTCTCCTCAGCGCAGTTTGATGACGAACAGCGCGACGCGCAGCGGGTCGAGTTTGGGCATGTCCTGTTGCGGCATGCGGATGAAGATGCCGCGTTCGCGCTCGCAATGTTCCCAATAGGGCGCGCTGCGCGAGATGCGGAAATAATGCTGGTCGGCGCTGCGCGGCAGATTGGCCACGCTGGTGACGGGCTTGAACTCGAGGCCCGAGAGTCGCCGCTGATACACCTCGACCGCGTCGCGCGGGGAAGCGAGCTTGAAGTTGATCGTGCGGAACAGGGCCATCACGTCGTCGACGTTGAGCTGCGAGCGGATGCCCAAATACATCTCGTGCGCCGGCGTGAACCACTCGGCATCGAGCTCGACGCCGAGTCCGCCGTCGCGGACTTCGAAGGGTCGCTCGACGTAGTCGCGCGGCAGCATGCCGTTGATCAGGGCGCGCAGATAGCGGATCAACTCGTCGAGGATGGGGCCGCTGTTTTCGTGGTCATAGGCCGGCAGCTCGCGCGGGCGGCGGGCGCCATCCCAGAGCGCGACACGGCCGATTCCGCCGATGAGCGTGCGATAGAGCTCGTAGGGATGCAGGTCGGGGCAGGTCGCGACAATGCCCAGTTGCACGCCCAGTTCATTCAGGGCGGCGAGCTTCATGAGTTGTTCGATGTCGGCCGGCGCACCGGTGGCGAAGGTCAGGGCGCGGGTCGAGGCGTCGGCTCCGAGTTGCTCGACGCGGGCGCGGACGTCGTTGTAGAGCACCTCGATCTGCGTCAGCAACGACGGCCAGGCCCGCAGGCGCAGCAGCGGCGGAACGTTGGCCGGGGCGAGCTTGGCCCCGGCGGGGGTGCGCTCGATCCGCCCGAGGCGAACGCACTCAAAGCCGGTGCGGTCCTCATTTTCGAGCAGAAAGGCGGCCTGCTGGCGGCGGACGGAGATCGGCTGCGGGTTGTCGCCGGTGTTTTCGTCGTAGCGCTCGACGACATCGACGCGGAAGCGGGCACGACGAGTTTTCAGATCATCTTCCGCGTTGAGCACGTTGGCACGCACGGTCTCGAAGCGCGGCAGCGCGAGGTAGACCGTCAGGCCGGTGGTCGCGGCTTCGAGCTCTTTCTTGAAATCGCGCGGCGGGAGGTCGCAATTTTCGGGGATTTTCAGCAGAGCGCCGTCGGCGAGGCGCAGCTCGGCGCCGCGAATTTCGAGGCGATAGTTCTCGAGTGCGTCGAGCGCCAGGTCGATCGAGCGAAAACCCCAGGCGAACGGATGCAGCGCTTCGAGCGAAGAGCCGGCCAGCGTCTGAGCCTGGCGGGCGGCGGCCTGCAAGTGATGCGGGCGAAGAAACAGGCCTTCCGCCCAATGGATCTCCGGCCAAAACTTCATCAATCACGGCTCCGGCTGAGGGCGGGAGAAGCCCCGCGCGACGGGCACGCGCAGCGGCCAACGCTCACTCCGCGGCGCGAATTGTAACGATGGCGGGTGCGGGGCGGCAGAGGCCCGGGGGCAATGGGCGGTTTCTCATCTGCACGCGGGCTACGGCCGGCGGCGGACGGCCGGCGCGGACAGGCATCGCCACATACGGTTCGTCACGCGTCGGCGGGCTTCGGCGAGAGGTGAGCCGTCAGCGCTCGACCCATACCCCGTCAAAGACCTCGGTCGCGGGGCCGGTCATAAAGACGTGGTCGGTCGTCTCGTCCCACTCCAGCCGGAGGTCGCCGCCCGGGAGAGTCGCGACCAGCGTGCGATCGGTGCGGCCTTCCAGCGCGCCGGCGACGCACACCGCGCACGCGCCGGTGCCGCACGCCTGCGTGACGCCGCTGCCCCGTTCCCAGGTGCGCATCGTCGCGGCGCGGCGAGAGCGCACTTGCACGAAGTGCACGTTCACGCGCTCCGGAAAGGCGGCATGGCGCTCGACGCGCGGGCCCCAGGTTTCGAGCGGAACGCCGGCGACATCGTCGACAAAGAACACGGCGTGCGGATTTCCCATCGAGACGCAGGTCATCGGCAGGGTCGGGCCATCGGGGATCGCGAACGGGAGGCGGATGATTCGGCCGTCGGCGGTTGAGGCGGCACTGGTCGTGGCGGCGGAGGGAATCGCCTCGGGCCGGACGGGGATTTCGGTCGCCTGCAGCCGCGGCTTGCCCATGTCGACCCGTACCTCGCGCACGGCGCCGGCCTCGACCGTGAGCGACAGCGACAAGGTGCCGGAGGCCGTTTCGATTCGCAGCGGATTGGCCCGGCTGATGCCGCGCTCGTAGACATACTTCGCGACGCAGCGAATGCCGTTGCCGCACATCCGCCCTTCGCTGCCGTCGGCGTTGAACATGATCATGCGGGCGTGCGCCTCGGCCACGCGCGGCGGGGCGATGAGGATCAGGCCATCGGAGCCGACGCCGCGATGGCGATCGCTGACGCGCTTCGCCAGATCGACGGGCGAATCGACGGCCTGGTCGAAGGTGCTGACGTAGACGTAGTCGTTGCCGAGACCGTGCATTTTGGTGAAGCGAAGTGCCAACGGAAGCTCCAGAACCACGCGCCGATTGTCGGCGTAGCCGCCGATCGATGGCGACTATAGCCGCAGCGCCGACGCCCCGTCGCGTGCCAGATTGGCACCCCTGTCGCGGCTGTCGCCGCTCGGACCCGAGGCAACGCGGCGCAGGACCGCCCCCCGGACGCAGTCCATAACCTCATTAAATAAAGGCACTTAAAGAACTCCAGTCGACTCTTCGCAACTGGCACCGTTTTTGCTTTGTTCTAATCGGCCTGTGGCTACACCCCCGGGATGGGGTGCATCCACGCGCCATCGCCGAGCGGCGAAATCGACTCGCCCGGATCGGCTTCTGGAGAACGACAGATGTCCAAAATCATCGGTATCGACCTCGGCACCACCAACTCCGTGGTCGCGATCATGGAGGCTGGTCAGCCCAAGGTGCTGATCAACGAAGCCGGCGC
>JALHOX010000166.1 GCA_022842805.1 Phycisphaerae bacterium
AGCCGAGGAAGCCCAGCAGGCCCAGCGAGACGGCGAAGAGTCCGTACCACGCCATCGGCGGGTGCGGGCGCTCGGCCACGTCGGCCACCAGGTCCGTCACCGACTTGTAGTCGTGATTGCCGGTGACGAGCGGCGCGCGCTTCCGCGGGTCGTCCCACGTATTGTCCACTTCCATCAGCGGGATGGTCGCCATTCGATACCTCTAGTGAGCCGACGCCGGCTGCGATGCCGCGTGAGTGTCCGAGTCGTGTCCGCCTGCGCCGGCGCCGTGCGCGCCATCACTGTGGCCGCCGTGCGAACCGTGCAACTTGGGCTGACCGCCCAACGGGCCGGGGTTGGTGACGCGGGCCAGGTACTCGACGCGCGGCTTGACGTTTAGCTGCGCCAGCAGCGCGTACGAACGAGGGTCCTTTCGCAACTGACTGACCGCGCTCTTCGGATCGCCCAGATCGCCGAAGTGGATCGCGCTGGTCGGACAGGCGTCCTGGCAGGCGGTCGTGATCGTGCCATCGGCGATCTTGTAGGTCTCGCCGCGGGTCGCCGCGTCGGACCCGACCCACTCGTTCTTGGCGCGAATCTTTTCCTTCGAGATGCGCTGAATGCAGAACGTGCACTTTTCCATGACGCCGCGGCTGCGAACCGTGACTTCCGGATTGTGCTGCATCTTCTGAATGTCGTTCAGCAGCTTCTGCGGCGTCATGCTGGGCTGCTTCCAGTTGGGGAAGCCGACCGTGCCCTGCTTGAGCGAACGCGGATGACGCGGGCCGTGATGGTTGAAGAACCAGTTGAAGCGACGCACCTTGAACGGGCAGTTGTTTGAGCAATAGCGCGTGCCGATGCAGCGGTTGTAAACCATCACGTTCAGGCCTTCGCTGTCGTGCACAGTGGCCGCGACAGGGCACACGCTCTCGCACGGAGCGAGTTCGCAATGCTGGCACATCACCGGCTGGAACGCGATGCGCGCCTCTTCCGGGTTTTCGCCGCGGAAGTAGCGGTCGATGCGCAGCCAGTGCATCTCGCGGCCCATCTCGACTTCCTGCTTGCCGACGACGGGGATGTTGTTTTCGGCCTGACACGCGACTACGCAGGCGTTGCAGCCGATGCAGCCGCCCAGGTCGATCGCCATGGCCCAGCGATGCGGGCCGTACTGCGGATCCTGCCAGAGCGATTGCAGGGTCGGCAGGTGGACGACGTGATGCACGCCCTTGGGGTCGTCGTTGTATTCCTCGATGCGATATTCGCGGACCAGCTCGGGCAGGCGCTTCTGCGTCTGGGCCTTGCCGACGTCCGACTCCATCATGTGGTGATCTTGCGCCGTGACGAGCTGGTGCTTCGCGCCGGTCGCGCTCACCTTCGCCCCGGTCGCGCTCCAGAGCGACTCGGCCCGGCGAAGCGGGTAGACGTTGAAACCGATCTGATCTCCGACGATGCCCGCAGCACTGCGACCATACCCCATCAGCAGCGTGATCAGGCCTGCGACCTGACCGGGCAGGATGAAGATCGGCAGCGTGATGTTCGTGCCGCCCTGCTCGATGCGGATCATCGCGCCGTTGCGGACGTTGAGTCGGGTCGCATCGGACGGCGCGATCAGGGCCGCGTTGTCCCAGGTCAGCTTGGTCAGCGGCTCGGGCAGTTCCTGGAGCCACGGATTGTTGGCCCATTCGCCCGCGTTAATGCGATAGTCGGGGCGGAACGCGATCTCGAAGCCCTCGGCCTTCGCGCTCGTCGCAAGGCCGCACAGTTCACCGCACCACGAGCCTCCGCGGGCGCTGGGCTTTTCGCCCTTTCCGCCCGGAGCGAAGACGCCGTCGTGCAGTGCGCGGTTCCAACTCACGTCGTCGACGACGGCTGTGCCGCCGACTTCGCCCAGCGCGCGGCGCGTCAGCGAATAGGCGTTCATGCCCTTCTCGCCCAGCAGCGCCGAGATCAGTTCGGCCGGCGTGCGCCCCTCATACAGCGGCGCGATCAGCGGCTGAACGATGCTGACGGTGCCGTCGAAGGCGCGCGTCGCGCCCCAGGCTTCGAGCAGATGGGCTCGATTGCAATGCCAGGTGCAGAGCCGCGAGGTCTCGTTGTCATATTCGCTCAGGTGGATGCTGTTCGGCGCCTTCGCGATCGCGTCGGCCAGCTTCAACTCAGCCGGCGCGTCGAAGGCCGGGTTGCCGCCGAGAATGATCAGCGTCTGCACCGCACCGCTGCTGAGCTGCGCCGCGGCGCTCGCCAGCGCCTCGGCTCCGATCGTGCGGCCCTTCCGCGGATCGGCGAAGTAGGTCACCAGATCGCCCGCGACCGCGGCGTTGATCGCCGCGACGGCCGCGTGAATCGGCGCCGGCAGATGCGCCCCGGCCATCAGCACCGCATGACCGCGATGTTCGGCGATGTCCTTGGCGATCTGCTTAATCGCATCGGCGTGCGTCGCGGCCTTGGCGGCGTCGGCCAGCGCGCTGCCGGCATCCGACGACCATGCGTCGATCGCCACGCCCGCATCGCGCAGCGCCGCGATCAACCCGCACACGAAACCGGCCAACTGCGACGGCTTGACCTTCAGCCGATGGTCGGCGATCGCACCGGTCAGCGAGAGGCCGACGTCCGCCATGTAGAGCCGCGACATCTTGCCGTCGACCGGCTTGCGGCGCTTGGCGAAATCGGCGGCGTAGCGAATCGCCGCCGGGCCATAAGCGAGAAAATCGCGATCGATCGAGACGATGACGTCGGCCTTCGAAAGATCGGCCATGGGCCGCATCGGCTCGCCCAGTGCCGCCGCCGTGCCGGCCGAAACGCCGACGCTGGAGAGCGGGCTCCACTCGACGAACTTCGCCTCCGGCAGAACATCGGCGACGCGCTTGCGCATGTCGGCCATCAGCGGCGAATCGCTGACTTCGCTCAGAATCAGGCAGCCGGCGCCCTTCGCGGCGCGAACCTTTTCGAATAGCGGGCCGGCATAGGCATCGAACTCAGCCCAGCCGCCCGCCGCATTGGCGGCCTGACGCGCGAGCTTGCTGAGGGGGGCCTTGCTGCGATCGGGGTCGTAAAGATCGAGCACCGCAGCCTGCATGAAGACGTCGCTCTTGCCGAGCGAGAGCGGGTGCAGGTCGTTGCCGTCGAGCTTGATCGGCCGGCCGTCGACGCTCGTCGCGAGCAGGCCGATGCCGCAGCCGTTGCGCTCCATCGACGTCGCAAAGAGCACCGGTTCCCCGGGAATGCGATTGTCGGGCAGCCGCGAGTGCGGCAGGATTTCTTCGCGCGGCCAGCGGCAGCCCGTCAGCCCCGCCAACGCCGCGGAGGCGCCGGCGAGCTTCAGGAACTGGCGGCGGTTCGGCGAGCGCATCTCTTCCGGAACGTACGAGACAAACTCGCGCTCAACCCAGTCGCGGACGCGGGGCGAGCCTTCCAGCTCGTCCAGGCTGCGCCACAGCATCTGGTCGTCGCTTGCGGGTTTCAGCGATGGCATGTGGAGCAATCCGTTGAGGGGTTGATCTTGTTTTCTTCACGCAGCTTCGCCCCAAGAGCGAGCTGCTCATCACGCGGCAGGCGCCACTCCATGTCCGTGATCTTGTCCAGCGGGCGCAGGTGCTCTTCCGGGTTGCGGTGGCACTTCAGGCACCACGACATGCTCAGCCGCTCCTGCTGCCAGACTTCTTCCATGCGATCGACCCGACCGTGGCACGAGGCACAGCCGATGCCGCGCGTGACGTGGGCGCTATGGTTGAAGTAGGAGTAATCGGGCAGGTCGTGGATCCGCACCCAGGGAACCGGGTTGCCGCTGGTCGCGGCCACAAGCAGATTGTTCAGCTTGTCCTTCGGGTCGGGGTTGGCGGTGTCGGTCGACTTGTTGGGATGGATGTTCGTGTGACAGCCAAGGCAGGTCTGCGTGGGCGGCACCCAGGCATGCGCCGTGTGCTCCACCGTTGTATGGCAGTACCTGCAGTCCATGCCCAATTCGCCGGCGTGCAAAGCATGGCTGTACGGAATGGGCTGACGCGGCATGTAGCCGACATCGGTCGCGGTCGGCGCAAAGCCAAACGTGAGCACGACGACGGCGTAAAGCCCCCCGAAGACGGCGCCGCCGCCTAGGAGGGGTTTCAGGCTGTCAACCCAGCGCGGGAAGTGGAACCGAGTGATGGTCCGCTCCTTTGTTCTGAGACTCAACTAACGCTGAAGGAGTCGGGATCATAAGGATGGGGAGCGCGCGGTCAAGTGGCGCGCCGCTGTTTCGCGAAGTTCATCGTCAATGGCATTCAAAATGGGCGGTCTGGACCGCCTGAAGCGAGCGGTCCATCCGATGGACAGCCCGATCGCGCGTTTTCTGCCCCAACCCAGCGCCGCAGTTCATCGCGAACACGCGCACAGGTCGCTGCGGTCCGCGCTGTCCGTTGCGGTATCATTAGCGGAGTGAATGGTCGCTGGCCCGCGCCATAGGCAGGCTGGAATGTTGAATCGCTGGATCGGAATCGCACTTTTCGGCCTGATGATGGCGGCCAATAGCGGCCTCTTCATGCGCGATATTCTCCCCGCCTGGACCGCCGGCGACCCGCCCCAGGCGAAGGTCGTGCGAATCAGCCCGGGCGAAGAGCATTGGTCCCAAACCACCATTGAGAACCAAGATCGACGTATTATCGGACGAAGCTGGAGCCGACTCCATCGCACCAGCGGAAACGTCGCCACCCAACGCGTCGAAACCTTCATCAATTCGTTTCGCCTGCCCAACGGCGTCTTCCTGCCGCCGTTTCACGTGCAGTTTCAACTCATCTACCACGGCTCCCCCGAGCAACTGGAGGAGATCGAGATGTTCGTGGAGGGCCTGCCCATGCCCTTGAGGCTGGAGGGCCGGCTCGTTTCCGACCAGTTCGCCTGCATGTGGCGCATCGGACCGCAGAACGGCCGCTTTATTCTCGATGCCGCTGCGACGCGCACCTTTGGCGATGCTCTGCGTCCTTTTGATCAGTTGCCCAATCTCGTCGTCGGCCAGTCCTGGCGCGTGCGACTGCTCAACCCGCTGGCCGAGTTGCTGCCCGGATTTCAGGCCGGACAGATGGAGTCCGAATCGATGCTCGTCCGCGTGGTAGACACCGAAACGGTCACTCATCGCGGGGCGTCGATCGAGGCCTTTCGCGTCGAAGCGCCGCGCGTGCGGGCCTGGGTCGCGCCGGACGGCACCGTCTTGCGACAGGAGGTCGATTTGCCGCTGCTTGGCATGCTCCGCATCATGGACGAGCCTCACAGCCGAACGTTGTACGACAGCACGGTCGAGGAGTTTCGCTCATTGATCGGGCCGATCGACCCCGAGTTTCACATTGGCTTTCAACGCGGGGGCGACGAAGGTGAATGAGCCGGCCGCCGCAGGCAACACGGTCAGCCTGCAAAACGTCATCAAAAACTACGGCGACCATCCCGCCGTCCGCGACGTCTCGCTCGATCTGCGGGCCGGAGAAGTCTTCGCGTTTCTGGGCCAAAACGGCGCGGGCAAGACCACCACGCTCAAGCTGACGTGCGGCCTGCTGCAGCCCGACGCCGGCCGCGTCAGCGTGTGCGGCTTCGATATGTCGCGCGAGGCCGAGGCGGGCAAGCGCCTGATCGCCTACGTGCCCGACACGCCGTTTCTGTACGACAAACTGACCGGCCGCGAGTTCATTCAATTCACGGTCGACGTCTACGGAATCCCCGCGCGAATCAGCAAGCCGCGCATCAGCGAGATCGTCAACCGGCTCGACATGACCGGCTTCCTTGACGAACTGGCCGAGACCTACAGCCACGGCATGAAGCAGCGCGTCGCGCTCGCCGCGGCGTTGGTCCATTCGCCCCGGCTGCTGGTGGTCGACGAGCCGCTGGTCGGCCTCGACCCGCGCACCATCCGCATCGCCAAAACGATCTTCCGCGAGATCGCCGAGTCGGGCGGCACCGTCTTCATGAGCACGCACACGCTCGACGTCGCCGAGCAGGTCGCCGACCGCATCGGCATCCTGCACGCCGGCCGGATCGTGGCCCTCGGCACGCTCAGCGAGCTCAAGCGCCAGGCCGCCCTCGACGGACGGCTCGAAGACGTCTTTCTGCGGATCACCTCCGACGCCCCGCGCGTCGATGCGCAAGCAAACGGCGACGCGCGACAGGAGGAGGCGGCGTGAACGCCCCGTTGCACCCGGAGCCGCCCCGTCGCCACTCGTTTTTCGGGCGCGACGCGTGGATTCTGCTGCGCTATCGCGGCGCTCAGTTTTCGCACCTGGTCGACGAACACCTCCGCAGCTCGCCGATGCGCACGTTCCTCGTGCTGGTGCTGCTTGCCTTCGTCTGGACCGCGCTGCACCAGTTGTTCGTGGTGGTTTTTCAGCAGATCCAGAACTGGCAGCTCGTCGCCGTGGTCGCGAGCCAGCAGATCTTCATGCACTTCTTCCTCGTGCTGGCGATCATGCTTTCCTTCTCCAACGCCATCCTCACCTTCGGCAGCCTCTTCGGAAAAAGCGAGCCGGAGTTTCTGCTGGCCCTGCCCGCCTCCGCCCGACAGATCGTCTTCGTAAAGTGGATCGAGGGCGTCGCGCTCTCGAGCTGGTCGTTCCTCCTGCTCGGCGTGCCGCTCATGCTCGCCGTCGCGAAGACGTCCAACGTCGCGTGGTACTACTACCCGCTCTTCGTCGGCCATTTCACCGGCTTCGTCATCATCCCCAGCACGCTCGGCCTGCTCGCCGCCTGGGCCGTCGCGATGTGGGCCCCGCGCCGCCCGATCTTCATGGCCCTCTGGGTCGGCGGCGGCATCCTGATCGCCGCCATCGCTTGGCTGGCGCGCCTGTCCGCCGCCGAGGCCTCCGCCGAAGAGTGGATGAATCGCCTTTTCATGCAAACGCAGATCACGCGCAATCCCTTTTTCCCGAGCGCCTGGACCGCGCAGGGCATCGTCGCCGCCATCGAGCGCCGCTGGGATACCAGCCTCTTCTATCTCGGCGTCGTCCTCGCCAACGCCGCCTTCCTGGTCTGGGTTTCGGTCAATCTCGTCGGCCGCGGCTGGGCCGAGGCCTACTCGCGCGCCCGTGAGCACGGCGGCCGCGCCTTCGCCGCCCGCGGCTATGTCTCGCGGATCGCCGCCAACGCGCTCTTTTTCTATCTGCCCGCCTCGCTGCGGCAATTGATGGTGAAAGATCTGCGGATGTTCATCCGCGACGCGGCGCAATGGACGCAGATGGTCATCATGTTCGGCCTGCTGGTGCTTTACGCGACCAACCTGCGCGATCTCCCGCTCGACCTGAGCCACCCGCGCATCAAAGGGCTGCTGAGCTTTCTAAATCTCACGACGGTGAGCCTGATCCTGGCCACCTTCACCAGCCGCTTCGTCTTCCCCATGCTTTCGATCGAGAGCCAGCAGCTCTGGTCGCTGGGCATGCTGCCGATGCCGCGCACCCGGCTGCTCTGGGGCAAGTTCATCTTCTCGCTCGTGCTGACGCTGCTCAGCGCCGGCTTCGTCATGTGGATCGCGACCGACCGCCTGGCGCTGCCGGGGGGTTGGGCCTGGCTGCAACTGATGGTCGCGGTCTTCGTCTGCATCGGGCTCTGCGCCATCGCGGTCGGCCTCGGCGCCCGATTCCCCGTCCTGCACCAGCGCAACCCGGCCCGCATCGCCGCCGGCTTCGGCGGCACGGTCAACCTCGTCGCCAGCATGCTCTATGTCTCGCTCATGATGCTGATCATGGCCTATCTGACCTATCAGGAATCAAACGACCCCACGCCGCTGCGCGAGCTGTCGCTGCGCACCTGGTCGATCGCGGCGTTGCTGGGCTTGCTCACGCTGGCGGTCGGCGGCGCGACGATGCACATCGGGACGCGCCATTTTCGGCGGCTGGAGGTTTGAGACGGCGGGAATTCCGCGCGACGGATTCTCCCACTGCGCCACGCCGATTCACGACAGGGTGGGTTCGATGATTGGCAGACGACGCAAATCACGCGACGAATTCTGGCGAGGCTATCGCCGCTCGCTATCTATCGCGCGCTACAAACGTCGCGCCGCATTGCGCTGCGCACGAAGCTGGAACTGGCTGCTGAGCGCTGACCAGACGAATCCCGGTCCGATCGAGCATCACCGCTATTGCACCCGGTGCGGCTACGACCTTCTTGGATTGCAACACCGCTGCCCGGAGTGCGGCCACATCATCGGCCCTTGGGACCGATCAAATCAAATTGGCCTGACGCGAAGCGAGGCGGCGACAATTTGGCGAATCACAGCCTATCTCGTCGCGCCAGGCGCGGCACTGCTCTTTGGCTGGGCTTCGGCCCCAGGCTCCGTGTTCTGGGCGGTCACGACCACGGCGTGGACCCTCATGGGGCCCACCGCGTTTGCTGTCGCTGACCTGCCCCAGCTTCGCGTCCCCGCTGGTTGGGCGCAGCTCTCCGCGGGACTGCTGATCTACGTGTTGTTTCTCACTCTGGCCCAGCGCCTGACGCAAAAGCAGACGCTGCTATTGGCCCTGCTCACGCGCGGCGTAATGCTCGCGATGTGGATGTTCGCGGGGGTCGTGTTGTCAGTCCTGCTGCGCGCCCGCGAATGTTGATCGGAAAACCGCATGGTGACGCGGAGCGCCGCGCAGGCACGGCGCCCCACGCCTCGGACCGCCACCCGGAGTGTCATCGGCCTGCGAGCCGCAGGCCGCTACTCGCGCTCGATCCCGAAGAGCTCATCGAGATACGCACGCGTCTGCTCGATCGAAATCCCCTGCTGCTCAAAGCGCGTCAGATCCGAGCGCGGGTCGCTGTCGCGGTCGGCCCCCGTCGGCTGCTGAAAATAAAGATGCAGCCCCTGCGGAATCACAAACTCCGTCGCCTCCGACTCGGCCATCGCCGCTTGCAGCTCCTTCGGAAAACCGCTCGGCGGCTCGACATTATCAAACTCCCCCAACAGGTAAAACGCCGGCTGAGTCACGCGCGGCCACAATTCCCCGGGCGTCACACCGGTCCAAAACGGCGCGCCGGTCGGCGCCCACAAAACCAGCCCGCCGACGCGCGGCTCCTCCGCCGCCATAAAGGTCGCCATCGTCCCGCCGATGCTGTATCCCCCTGCCGCGATCCGCGACGGGTCGACGCTCACACCCAGTTCGCCGTCGAGCGCAAGCTGCAACGCCTGCTTCGCCAGGTCCACGTTTCGGCGGTGATAGTTGAAATCGGTGAAGGTCAGCGGCCGCGCGCCAGGCACGATCACCGCGTAGCCCCAGCTCGCGAGCGTCTCGTGCAGACTCTGGTGATAGTACGGCTGCACGTTTGAGCCCAGCACCCAAACAAACGTCGGCAGCGGCCCCTCGACATCGACCGGCGAAAAGACGGTGATCTCCGTCGGCGATCCGTCGGCGCCATCCGCCACCTCGATCACCTCTTCGCGCACCTGAGCCGTCCCCAGCTCCGCCGGCGGCTCATCGAAAATGTTCGGCGGCCAGGTCGGAAAAATCAGCGCTTCGCACCCCGTACCCAGCACCAACATCGCCGCCGCCGCTCCGGTCATCC
>JALHOX010000167.1:0-7148 GCA_022842805.1 Phycisphaerae bacterium
CGGCGGCAGCGGCGGCGCTCGCACGCGGCGCGATCTTCGGCGGCGGCGCGGGGGGACCCGCGCCGGCGGCGAGAAGTGAGTCGATTTCGGATTGGTCGATGAGCAATGCTGAACTGTCTATCGGCACGAGGCGGGTCGAAAAGCCTATTTGGCGGCGTTGAAACCCCGGCCCGACTCGCCCGCCCTCGCTTTACCGCCCTGCTGCTAGAGCCACCTGCGGGACCACCGATCCAGCATGAACAAGGCCCACAATCGATGAGCATGATTTGCGCGAGACTCGAGATGGCCGTCGAGCAGCTCGCGCAGCCATGCGTGCTGGAACAGCCGCAGGCAGATGCCGTCGGGCGCGAGCAGCGCCGCCTTCAGCACCTCGCGCAACGGGCCGCGAAACCACTCGCCGATCGGCACGCCGAAGCCCATCTTTTCGCGCGTGAGGATGTCTGGGGGCAGCAAGCCGGCGGCCCAGTCGCGCAAGATTCGCTTGCCGCCGCGCGCGTCGACCTTCCATTCCGCGGGCAGCGAGAGGGCGAACTCGACGAGTTCATCATCGAGAAACGGCGAGCGGCACTCCAACCCGGCGCTCATCGACGCGCGATCGACCTTGGTTAATAAGTCGCCCGGCAGATAGGAATGAAAATCGACGAAAGCCGCGCGCGTCGAGGGGTTGGTCTGCCACGCGTCATACCAGTCCGCGATCGCCCGCAGCGGCGACTCGACATCGATCTGGGCCGCGAATGCGGGTTGATAGCCGCGCGCCAGCTCCAGCGGATCGAAAACGCCGACCCAATCGGCGTAGCGGCGTGCCGCGGGACGGCCGATCGCTCGCAAAAAGCGGAATGCGCGGCTGCGGAGCGTCTTTGATTGGCCGGTGCGAAAGACCGCCGCCGCGGCGCCCGCGAGCTTTCGCAGCGGCGCGGGGACAAAATCGAAGCGGGCCGCGAGGTCGGCGGCGCGATAGCGGTCATATCCGCCGAAGCATTCGTCGCCCGCGTCGCCAGTGAGCGCGACGGTCACGCTTTCGCGTGCGAAACGCGAAAGCAGCAGCGTCGGAATCGCCGAGGAATCGGCGAAGGGCACGTCGTAGAGCGCCGCCAGCTCGTCGAAGATCGACTGCGCGTCGGGCGTGACGATTCGCTCGTGGTGCTCGGTGTGAAAATGCTCGGCGACGCTGCGGGCGTGCGGGGCTTCGTTGTAGCGCGGATCTTCGAAGCCGATCGAGAAGGTGCGCAGCGGCGATACGCCGAGCCGCCGCATCAGGCCGACGATGATCGATGAATCGATGCCGCCCGAGAGAAAGGCGCCGAGCGGCACATCGCTCATCAGGCGTTTTTGCACCGCCGCTGTCAGCAGTTCGCCGAGGCGCGTTTTTGCATCGGCGTAAGTTCCGGCGAATGTTCGCGGCGTGGGCACTTCGTAGTAGCGCTGCGGCGAGATCCATCGCTCGCCGGCGGGCGGAACGGAATCTCCAGCGCCGCCGAAATCGATCTCCGCGAAGCAGCCCGGCGGCAGCGCTGCGCACTCGATGAAAATGTCCTCGCGCGGGACGTACTGCATGACGAGATAGTCATGCACGGCTTGCGGATTCAGCGTGAACGACAGCCCCGCCGCCGCGCGAATCGCCTTGACCTCGCTGGCGAAATGGAGGCGGTCGGCGGAGTGATGGATGTAGAGCGGCTTTTTGCCGAATCGATCGCGGGCGAGCACGAGCCGCGCGCGGCGCTCGTCCCAGAGCGCGATCGCGAACATGCCGTGCAGCCGGGGGAAACAGCCAACGCCCCACTGCTCATAGGCGTGGACGATGACCTCGCTGTCGCTTTCGCTGGCGAAGGAGTGGCCCGCGCGGCGCAGCTCATCGCGGAGCGCGCGGTAGTTGTAGATCTCGCCATTGAAGACCAGCCAAAGCGTGCGATCTTCGTTGCAGATCGGCTGCGCCCCGGTGGAGAGGTCGATGATCGATAGTCGTCGAAAGGCGAGCCCGCAGCGTTGGGCGGGGTCGAGATAAAACCCCTCGTCATCCGGCCCGCGATTGCGGATTGCGCCGGCCATCGCACGCAGGCGCTCTCGCTCGATCGGTGGCGCGGCCGGCCCGCGATTCAGGACGCCGGCGATGCCGCACATGCGCGCTCCTGCGAGTTGTTGCTGCGACGTTTGCCGCGGCGCGGACCGCGCGGCGCGGGCTGACAGGTGGGGCAGATGTGCGTGCCGCGCTGTCCGACGCGGAGCGCGATGATTGTGTCGCCGCAGCGTGCGCAGGCCTGGCCGTCGCGCCCGTAGGCGGCGAAGTGCTGCTGCATTTCGCCGCCGGGATAGACCCAGTCGATCGAGGCGCCGTTGTGGGCCAGGCCCTGGCGCAAGGCGGATTGAATAGCGCTATGGAGAGCCGCGACGCCCGCGGGCCCGATGCGGTCGCTGCGCGTCAGCGGGTGAAGCCCGGCCGCGTGCAGCGATTCATCGGCGTAGATATTGCCGATCCCCGCGATCAGCGACTGGTCGAGGAGCAGCGGCTTCAGAAATCGGGAGCGCGCGGCGAGCAACGCCGCGAGCCGCTCGACCGTGAACTCGTCCGAGAGCGGTTCCACGCCGAGCCTGGTGGTCACGCTGTCGAGCGAGCGGGTGTAGACGATGCGGCCGAACTTGCGGGCGTCGCAAAAGAGCAGGCGATCACCGTTATCGAGGGTCCAGGCCGCGCGGATGTGGCGGGCGGGCTCATCGGCGGCGGGGTCGTGCCATTCGAGTCGTCCGCTCATGCGCAGATGTACGAGCATCCACCCCCCGTCGTTCAATTCGACGACGACATATTTGGCCCGCCGGGAGACGGCCCGCACGCTCCGCCCGACGACGCCGCGGCGCACGGCCGGCGCGCTGGGCGTCGCGTTCTTTGCCCAGAGCGATTCGAACGCGGTGATGGTGCGCGCCACGAGCCGGGGCGCGATCTGATTGACGGTCGTCTGCACTTCGGGGAGTTCGGGCATCGGGCGAAGTGTAACTTCTGCTGCGCTGGTGCGCGGCGGTTGGACCAGTGGACAGTGGCGAGCGACGAGTGCGATGTGTCCGGATTGAAAGCCACGGGTGAATCGGGCTTTGCGGGAGACTTGCGACCGGACACCCGAAGCCGAAAACGCCCCCGGACCGGCCACGGTCGTTAGGGCAGCGGCGTCAGTCTGGTCCAAAAGAACCATGCCGCCGGCGCCGCCAGCAGCGGGGAATCGAGCACGTCCAAGATGCCGCCCAGCCCCGGCAGAGAATCGCCCGAGTCTTTCACCGCGGCGTCGCGCTTGAGCAGCGAGGCGCACAGGTCGCCCGCCACCGAAAACAGCGCCAGCGAAACGCCCAGCAGCAGCACGCGCGCTGCGAAGGGCAGATGCTGCACCGGCCCGACGGGGATGCCGTTGCGCTCCAGCAGCACGGCGCAGATCCACGCGACGGCGACGGCGGTCAGGATTCCGCCGACGAACCCCTCCCAGGTCTTCTTCGGGCTGAGCCAGGGGACCATCTTGTGCTTGCCGAACCAACTGCCGAAAAAGTAGGCCCCGGTGTCGGTCATCTTCACGATCAGGACCGAAAGCAGCATGAGCAACATGCCGCGCGGGCCGCCGACCTCCATGCGCAGCTTGGTGAGAAAGCCCGCGAAGCCGCCGGCGTAGAGGATGATGAACTGGGTGCAGGCGATGTTGACCATCGCGTTCTCGGTGCCGCGTCGGACGGCCTGCATGAAGAAGCTGAAGCCGACGGCCATCGCCATCCAGAGCACGCCCCAGCTCTCGTTGCCGAGCAAGAGCCCCTCTTTGAAATTGAATGCGACGAAGGGCGCCAGCACCATGCCCGCGGAGAAGACCTGGGCCACCTTGCCCAGCGGGCGAAAGCCGAGGTTGCGGGCGAAGTTCACGAGTTCGCGGGCCGCCATCCAGGTGAAGCCCAGCACCAGCAGGGAGCTGATCGCGCCGTTGTAGAGCCAATGGGCCAGATTGATTTTTGTGCCCGGCACCACCCACTGCGGCGGCGTGAGGCTGCTGAGAAAAAGGTCGGTGAGCAGCAGGGCCAGCAGCAGCGCCGACAGGAGCAGGCCGGAGAACAGGCGTTTTTGAAGGAGCGGCGGGGCCATTCGTGCGGTCAACGTGCCGAGGGTGTGGGTGGGCGAACCGCGCCGAAGCGGCGCTCGCGGCGGGCGTAATCGCGCAGCGCGACGTGCAACTGTTCGGCGCCGAACTCGGGCCAGAGGACGTCGGTCACGAAGATTTCGGTGTAGCTCAACTGCCAGAGCAGGAAGTTGGAAATGCGCTGTTCGCCGGCGGTGCGGATGAGCAGATCGGGGTCGGGGATGCCGGCGGTGTAGAGCTCCGACTCGAACGCGGCGTCGTTGATCGACTCCGGCGAGAGGAGGCCGGCGCGGGCCTGCTGTGCCAGCTTTCGGCAGGCGTTGATGATCTCGTCGCGTCCGCCGTAGTTGATGGCGAGGCAAAGCGTCAGCCCGCGATTGTTGGCGGTCACGCGCTCGGTCTCGTCGAGCTCTTTCAGCACGCGATCGGGCAGGCCATCGCGTTTGCCGACGAGGCGAAGGCGCACATCATTGCGATGCAACTCGATCCGCTCGGCCCGGAGATAGCGCGCGTACAGCCCCATCAGGCCGGCGACCTCGGCCGCGGGCCGCTTCCAGTTTTCGACGCTGAAGCTGTAGAGCGTGAGATAGCGAATGCCGAGCCGGTCGGCCTCGAGCACGAGCGGCCGCACGCGCCGGGCCCCCTGCCGATGGCCCCAGATGCGCGGTCGCATGCGCTGCTGCGCCCAGCGGCCGTTGCCATCCATGATGATCGCCACATGCTGCGGCATGCGCTCGCGCGTCAGCCCTGCCGGCAATGCTCGCAGATCAGCGACGGGGGCGGCACTCGGCATCTAACTCATGTCCTCGACAAGGATGGTCTGGTCGCGCTCGGGGCCGACGCCGATCAGGCCGACCGGCGCGCCGATCTCCGAGCTGATGCGCCGCACAAAGGCCTTGGCCGTCTCGGGCAGATCGGCGAAGCGCCGCACGCCGCGCAGGTCGCTATTCCAGCCGGGCAGCGTCTCGAAGATCGGCTCGACCTCTTCCAGCAGATACGCATCGGCGGGGAGCGTGTTCAGCAACTCGCCGCCATAACGATAGGCCGTACAAATGTGTACATGCTCGAAGCCGGAGAGCGTGTCGAGGTGGAGCAGCGCCAGGTGCGTCGGGGCGACGAGCAGCGCGGCATAGCGCGCCGCCACCAGGTCGAGCCAGCCGATGCGGCGTGGGCGGCCGGTGGTGGTGCCATATTCTCCGCCGCGCTCGCGGATGGTGTCGCCGACGCCGTCGCGCAGCTCGGTCGGGAAAGGACCGCTGCCGACGCGCGTGGAGTAGGCCTTGATGACGCCGATGCGCGACTGGAGCATGGCGGACGAAACACCCGCCCCGCTGGCTACGCCGCCGCCGGTGCAGCTCGAACTGGTGACGTAGGGATAGGTTCCGTGGTCGATGTCGAGCAGCGCGCCCTGTGCGCCTTCGAAGAGAATCCGCTTGCCCGCTTTGGCCAGTTCGGCGAGCAGCACGGTCGTATCGCAGACGAAGGAGCGCAACTGTCCGGCGAACTCCATGTACTCGTCGGCCAGCTTGGCGGCGTCGAAAGTCTCGTCGCTGCTGTAGACCGATCGCATGAGCGCGTTTTTGTGCGCCACGATCGCGCTCAGCCGCTCGCGCAGCTTCGCGGGACGATATAGATCGCAAATGCGAATCGCGCGATGGCGATTCATCTTGTCGGCGTAGCAGGGGCCGATGCCGCGGGCGGTGGTGCCGATCTTGCCATCACCGCGGGCCGCACCCTCGGCCAGGACATCTTCGCGGCGGTGATAGGGGAAGACGACGTGGGCACGATCGCTGATGCGCAGGCGGTTTGCATCGACCCGCACCCCGCGATCGCGCAGGCTGGCGATCTCGCCCAGCAATACCGCGGGATCGATGACCGTCCCGCCGGTGATGATGTTTAACACGCCTTCGCGGAGGATGCCGCTGGGGAGCTGATGCAGGGCGAATTTTTCGCGTCCCACCAGCACCGTGTGGCCGGCGTTGGCGCCGCCGCTATATCGCACCGAGGCGTCGAAGTGCTCGGTCAGCAGATCGACGACCTTGCCTTTGCCCTCATCGCCCCATTGCAGGCCGATGACGCATGTGTGTCCCAGCCGGTCAAAACGCATAGATTCGCTCGAGCGTGGGTTCGCCGCGGGGGTCCACCGAGCGCGGCGCGGCAAACGGGCAGCGCCGCGCGATCGGCCCAGGCTCTGAGTTGTAGCGGGCGCGCCGCGAAGTCGCAACGCGGAATCGCCGGCCGCTGGGGCCGGCGATTAGCGCGGATCGCAATTTAGGGAAGGATTCTACGTCGCCTGCCGCATAGAAACTTACGGCCCGACCAGCAGCGCCACAAAACCGGCGATGTCGCCGACGCTGATCACGGAATCCTGGTTGACGTCCGCCGCGTCGATGTCGCAGGTCGGAAAGTCGATGGCGTATTGGGCGGGGTTGGTGAGGGCCAACACGAATCCGGCGATGTCGCCGACGCTCACGATGCCGTCGCAGTTCATATCGCCCAGCAGCAGCGGCGGCGGCGTGAAGTCGACCACCAGCAGCGGTCGAAAGGCCTCGGTCGGGCTTTCGCGCGTGTCGTAGCGCTTGCCGGCGCGGACGCCGGGCGTTTCGTCGCCGCGGAGAATCCAGCCGAAGTTCTGGGCGGGGTTGTCGAGCCAAAACTGGGCGTCGGCGATGGTGTTTGCGTTAGAGGCGAATACGACCGTCGACGGCGCGCCGCCGACGTTGGTCTGGGCCGTGACCGTCGCGAGGAAGTCGCCGCCCTGGTTCGTCCACGGCATCGACATGCCGGTAAAGCGCTGTGTCCAGGTGCAATCGCCCGGCTCAGCGGTGATGCCCTGACCACCTGGGGCGAATGCGTTGGAAGCGCCCTCGCCCCAATCCGCGGTCAGGCGATGAATCCGCGCCGGTCGCGTCCCGCCCGCAGCGCGTGAGCAGCGGAGCGTCAGGCGGGCGCTGGTGATCGTGCTGCCGGCCGGAATGGCGGACAGATCAAACTTGAACACCGAGCGACGAATGGGGCCGTCGTTGGTGCGACCGGCGAACATGTACTCGC
>JALHOX010000167.1:7158-9468 GCA_022842805.1 Phycisphaerae bacterium
ATTCATAGAGCGTGTTGTCCTTGACCGGACGCAGCAGGATCGTGTCGGCCTGCGCGGCCCCGGACCATCCCCCGACCAGCAGTGCGACGCCGCTCCACAGGCAGCTACGACAAATCGTCATGATAAAAACTACTCCGTTGCTCAAGCGAGATGCGGTCTGTTTTCACGCGCGACGGCTCGAATCGTCGGGCATGGTTTCCCAGCGACAGAAATTCTACCGCGCCACCGGTCAAGTCGGCGCGCTGCGACTGGTTTCAGATATGCCGATAATCTCGGACATCAACGATTCTGGACGCGTCACGGCGTGGCGCTATCCGGCGGCGGCGCGGAGCGGGCGGCGCCAGACACGACGAAATCCGCGATCCCGCCCAGCCCGCTCACCTCGCAGCCCAGCGCCCGCAGCCAGGTCGCGGTCGCCGAGTTGCAATGAAAACAGACCGAATATGGACGCGCGTAGGGCACGAAGAGCATGCCTTGTTGCGGGTTGAAGTGGCCGCGCTCTCGCTCCGCCAGCAAGACCGCATCGAGCTCGGCGCGCAACGCCGAGGCTCGGGCGGCGTCGACCGTCACGACGTGGACAGCCTCGGCGAATGTCGCCTTTTGGTCGGGTCGCGAGGCTAGGCCCGGTCGCGAAGCTTCCCGCAATTCGTCCATCGCCAGCGGTGCCGGTCGCACGCCGAGCGTCCCGGCGGAGGGGACGATCAAAATCGCCGGCCCACGCCACCAGGCCTGATTGTTTTTCGCAAACCACTCCCATTCGCCGTAGGCATATTCGCGTAATTCGCCGCTCTCGGCGGGCAACACCAGGCCGCTGTGCTGGCCGTAGTCGATCACGAAGACCTCGGCCGGCGACGCCGGGTTCGCCGGCGGCGTGATTCGATAGGCGCAAGCGGGGGCGAGCAGAAGGAGCCACGCCGCGCAAAGCGCGTTGCAGCGGACGGAACCGAACAACTCCAGGCGGCGTGGCGAGGCGCCGGCAGGTGTATGCGCGAATCGAACAGCCGGTGAACCGGCGCGGCCGGATGGGCACTGCGCGGCGCGCCAGAAATCCCGCCTTATTGGGCATTTTTCAGGCTGCATTCCGGCAATCCCAACGCTGCGCCCTGAGCCGCGACACCATGGCCCGCACTATACTGCCATTGCGTGCTTCGACAGCAACACCACCTCATGCTGATCCTGCTCGGCGTAGCGGACGCCTGTGCCGTGGCGTGCGCCTGGTTCGGAGCCTATTTCCTGCGCTTTCGACTGCTGCCCGCCGAAAAAGGCGTGCCCGAGATCACCGATAAGTTTCTGCCGCTGCTGCCGCTGGTCATTCTGGCCCACCTCGTCATCTTCTACCGGATCGGGCTTTATCGTCCGCGGCGCGGGGAGTGGCTTCTGCGCGAGACCGGCGACGTCATCCGGGCCTTTCTGGTCGCGGTGGTCGTGGTGGTCATGCTCGACTACCTGATGCCCGCGTCGAACAAAATCTCGCGCCAGTTCGTGCTGACCTACGCCGTGGTCGGCACGCTGCTGTTCGCCGCCTTCCGCGGCATCATTCGGGTCATGCTCTATGCCCTGCGGCGGCGCGGCCTGAACCAGCGCGACGCCGTGATCGTCGGCAGCGGGCGCAACGCGCAGCGGCTGCTGCACATCCTCGAGCGTAACAATTGGACCGGTTATCGCGTGGCGTACTTTGTCGATGATGTCGGCTCGCCCGAAGGCAAGCGCGTCCGCGGGCGCGAGGTCTTCGGCCCGCTGGATGAGTTTAAAGCGATCTTCGAACGCCGCCCGTGCGACGCGGTGTTCATCGCGCTTTCGACCGAACAATCGCACCGCACCAACGACGTCATTCACGCACTTGAAACCAGCACCGCCGACATCCGGCTCGTGCCCGAGATCGACCCGGCGTACACGATGCGCCCGCAAGTCGGCACGATCGACGGCGTGCCCGTGCTGTCGCTGCGTCAGACGCCGCTGTACGGGGTTCACGCGCTGCAGAAGCGCGCATTCGACCTTTTGGTCGGAGCGGTTTGCCTGATCATCGGCGCGATCCCGATGCTGATCATCGCCATCCTGGTCAAGCTCACCAGCCACGGCCCCATTTTCTATCGCCAGCGCCGCACCGGGTTTGACGGTTGCGAGTTCGACATGCTGAAATTTCGAACGATGCGCGTCGGGGCCGAGGACGAGACCGGGCCGGTGTGGGCCAAGGCGGACGACCCGCGCCGCACGCCGATCGGGGCGTTTCTTCGCCGCACGAGCCTCGATGAACTGCCGCAGCTCTTCAACGTGCTGCGCGGCGACATGTCGCTGGTCGGCCCGCGGCCG
>JALHOX010000168.1 GCA_022842805.1 Phycisphaerae bacterium
GCGCTCCGGGTGCTCCGGGCGCGCCGGGCGCGCCGGGTGCTCAGGGTCCGCAAGGCCCGGCCGGTCCGGCGGGCCCCGCGGGTCAGAACGGCGCCGATGGTCAGGATGGCGAAGGCGTGCTGGCTCGCGGCGTGGTTGACGCCGACGGCGCACTTCGCAACGGCACCAACATCGTCAGCGTGACGCGCGCCCTGGACAACAACAACCAGCCGCTGATCGGTCGCTACGTGGTCGTCGCGGACATTCTCGCGAACGGCGGCGGCGCCTCGGCGGGTCCGAATGAGTACATCGTGCTGGTTACGCTTGAGTCGGTGACGGTGACGCCCTTCGGCGGCGCGCCGCTGCTGCTGGTGACGAGCTATCGCGTGCTGGACCTGACCAACGGCCAGCTCACGATCCTGGTCAGCGTGCTCGACATCGCGACGGGTTCGTACAACAACGCGCCCTTCAGCGTGGCCGTGATCGAGCCGTAAGGCATCGCGATCCGCTGAATCGGCTCCGCGTTAGAGATTGAGAGAGGCACGCAGCGTGCGACCGGGAGATGCCCGGCGCACGCTTTTTCATTTCTGCAACTGGAGCAATCCGCTTTCGCGGGCGGGCCCGACTGATAATGCGGCGCGGGTAACGACTTCTGGCCGACTTGCGGTCGAGCGAGGAGTGGACCTTTGTAGATCGCGAGATCGAAATTCGATTGCGCAGGGAATCGACGCTGATCATGACGTGAGTTGCCGGCGATGGAACGATGCGTCGCTACGGCCGGCGACGATAGCGAAGGCGGGACGGCCGGCCACCGTTATCCGGGGCCGACCGATGTCGCAGCGGGCGTGGGCGGTTCGCGGCGGGGTGTCCGCGTGAGCGCTTCGGCCACGCGTCGGACGAGAATTTCGGCCGTGTAAGGCTTCGGCACGACGCCCGCCAGCCCATCGCCGCGAAAGCGTGAGGCCGTCTCGCGCTCGGAGTATCCGCTGGAAACGACGACGCGCACATCGGGTCGGATCAGTTGCAGCTCTCGAAACACCGCTTCGCCCGTCATGCCCGGCATGGTGAGGTCGAGCAGCACGGCGTCGATCGTCGCCGCGGCCCGGCGGAACAGCTCGATCCCGCGCTCGCCGCTGTCGGCGTCGAGCACGGTGACGCCGCGACTCTCCAGCACGTCGCGCACGACGTCGCGCACCGCTTCCTCATCGTCGATGACGAGAATCGTGACGCCCTTGGGCAATTCGATGGGCGTGGCGCTGCCGGGAGCGACGGCCGCCGCCCGCATCACGCCGACCGGGAAGACGAGGGTGAAGGTGGTGCCGCGATCGGCGGCGCTTTCGACGTGAATACCGCCGGCATGCGCCCGCACAATTCCGCGAATCGACGCCAGCCCCAGCCCGCGGCCGGTGAATTTCGTGGTGAAGAAGGGCTCGAAGATGCGCGACAGCGTCTCGGGCGACATGCCGCAGCCATTGTCCGCGACGCGCAGGACGACATAGTTTCCGGGCGGCACGGCGTGTTCGGCGGTGCGAAACTCGGCCTCGGCCCCGGTCAGTTGCATCGTCGCCGTCGTGAGCCGCACGACGCCCGCGCGGCCCGAGCAGGCCTCCGCCGCGTTCATGAGCAGATTCATCACGACCTGCTGCATCTGGCCCGAATCGGCGTCGATGCGCGGGAGGCTGGCCGCGGTGTCGATTTCGAGTTTGACGTTTTTGGGCAGCGCCGCGGCCATGAACTCGGCCATCTCGCGGATGAGGGTGTTGAGATCCAGCGGGTTGACGTCGCGCTCGGCCCGCCCGGCGTAGGTGAGCATGTGGCGGGTCAGCTCGGTGGCGCGGTTGGCGGCCTTGGAGACATTTCGCAGGAACGGCTTGGCGGCGGAGTTGTCGGGGACGCGCTCCAGGGCCAGCGAGGCGTTGCCGAGAATGCCGACCAGCAGATTGTTGAAATCGTGCGCGACGCCGCCGGCGAGAACGCCGAGGCTTTCGAGTTTTTGCGACTGGCGGAGCTGCGATTCGAGGCGTTCGCGCTCCGATACATCGCGGAGGATCGTTGCGGCCATGCGCGATTCGCCGCGCGACTCGAGCAGCAACGTGCTGAACCACTCGCAGACGCTTTCGGTTCCATCCTGGCCGCGCATGGAAAGCAAGAGCGAGGCCTGGCGTTCGCCGCGCTCCAGCTTGCGGCGCATTTCTTCGAAGCGCGGCAGGCTCACCGGCGCGACGAAGCGGTCGATCTTGTCGGCGACAGGCTGATCGGCCGCGACGCCGAGGATCGCCCGGGCGGCGCGGTTGCACTCGCGAATGGAGCCATCCAGCGCCCAGAGCACGTAGCCGAGCGGCATTCCGGACTTAATCGCTTCGAAGCGGGCGTGGGCCTCGCGCAGTTCGTCTTCGGCGCGCTTGCGATTGCTGACGTCGGCGGCGGTGCCGACGATCGCCTGGACCGCGCCGAGTTCGTCGCGTTTGACGATCGCGTTGAAGGTGAGCTCGACGCGCTGCCCGTCGCGGCGCACGTGCGTCGCGTCGAAAACCAGATATCCGCGATGGCTTTCTTTGAGCCGCTGAAAACCCTGTTCCTGGCGAACTCGATCTTCCGGCGCGACGCGATCGAGGAACGATTGGCCGATGAGCTCTTCCGGAGCGAACCCGTAAATGTCGAGCGTCGCGCCATTGAGGAAGGTCCACCGCCCCGCCGCGTCGAGAGCCCAGATCAGATCACGCGAAGTCTCGACGACGTTGCGATATTGCTCCTCGCTGCGGCGGAGTGCGTCTTCGGTGGCGACGCGCTCGGTGACGTCTCGCGCGAATCCGACGAGGAGCTTGCGATCCTGATCGCGCAAGACGATGACGCTGCTTTCGAGTTGGACAATTCGCCCGTCGCGAGCGCGATGAGCGGTGGGGAAATGATGCAGCCCGGTGCGCAGCCCGGTGGCCCCAAAGACTCCGCCGGTGCGCGCCTCAATATCGGTGATTTTCAGTTTCAGCAGTTCGTCGCGAGAATAGCCGAGGACGCGGCAAAATGCGGGGTTGGCGTCGATGAAGCGGGCTTGTTCGTCGAGGACGAAAAACCCATCCATGGCATGATCGAGGATGAGCTGATTTCGCTTCGCGAGCCCCTCGGCGCGAGCGTTGGTGGCCTTCAGCGTCTCGAGCTTTTCCGCCGCGTCGCAGAGTTCACGCCGCTGGACCGCATACAAACGGGCCAAGGCGATGGCGACGGCGGCGGCGAAGATGGCGAGCAAGTATCCGAGCATAGCCCAATCCGTTGCCGCCTTCGTCGAACGCCCAACCACGACAGTACTTCAGTATCTTACCGCGAAGTCCGCTTTCGCGAATGGCGAGTCAGAGGGGCGGCGTCAGATTCGACGCCGCCGCGGCGCTCCGCTACTCTGCCGCGTCGGGGATTCATCGCCGGAAAGGATTGCAGTGAAACGGGCCAATATTCGAAACGTCGCCATCATCGCTCACGTCGACCACGGCAAGACCACGCTGGTCGACCAGATGCTGCGTCAGTGCGGTCAATTCCGCGCGGCCCAGCTCAAGGGCGACCTCATCCTGGACTCGAATGACCAGGAACGCGAGCGCGGCATCACGATTTTGGCGAAAAACGTCGCGATTCAATACGGCGACAACAAGATCAATCTGATCGATACGCCGGGCCACTCCGACTTTGGCGGGGAAGTCGAGCGCGTGCTGAAGATGGCGGACGGCTGTCTGCTGTTGATCGATTCGTTTGAAGGGCCGATGCCGCAGACGCGATTCGTCTTGCGCAAGGCGTTTGAGTTTGGGCTGAAGCCGGTAGTGGTGATCAACAAGATGGACCGGCCCGACGCGCGGCCCAAAGAGGTCCTCGACGAAGTCCTGGACCTGTTTATCGAGCTGGCGGCGGACGAGGCGGGCCTGAACTTCCCGGTCATCTACGCCAGCGGCGTGAAGGGATGGGCGTCGTTCGACGAGGTGGTGACCGCGCCCGATATCAAGCCGCTGTTTGAAGCGATCCTGGAGCATGTGCCGGCGCCCGAAGTCGACGAGAACGCACCGCTGCAGATGCTGATCACCACGCTCGACTTCAGCGACTATGTCGGCCGGATCGGCATTGGCCGTATTTTCGCCGGCACGTTGAAGGTCGGTCAGCAGGTGACCGTGATCCATCGCGACGGCACGCAGGCGAAAGAGAAGATTCTGGAGCTGTTCGAGTTCGACGGCCTCGGCCGCAAGAAGACCGAACGCGTTGTTGCGGGTGATATCTGCGCCGTGGTCGGGCTCAGCTCGGTCGATATCGGCAACACGATCGCCGACGCCGAGAACCCCAAGCCGCTGCCGATTCTACGGGTCGACGAGCCGACGCTGCATATGACGTTCCGCGTCAATGACTCGCCCTTTGTCGGGCGGGCGGGCAAGTTCGTCACCAGCCGGCACATTCGCGACCGGCTCGAAAAGGAACTGCAAAAGAACGTGGCGCTGCGGGTTGAGCCGGGCGTGACTCCGGAAGAGTTTCATGTCTCGGGCCGCGGCGTGCTGCACCTTTCGGTGCTGATCGAGACCATGCGGCGCGAGGGCTTTGAGCTGGCGGTGGGCAAGCCGAAGGTCATCTTCCGCGAGGAAGACGGCAAGAAGATGGAGCCGATTGAGCTGTGCGTGATCGATGTGCCGACGGCGAACATGGGCCCGGTCATGGAACTGCTCGGCGGGCGGCGCGGCATTTGCACGAAGATGGACACGCGCGGGGCGGCGACGCACCTGGAATTCACGGTGCCGACGCGGGGGCTGATCGGCCTGCGCAACCGCATCATGACCGCGACGCAGGGCACCGCGATCATGCATCACGTGTTCTATGAGTATGACCACCTGCGCGGCGGCGTGCCGGGGCGGCAACTGGGCGTGATGATTTCGAGCGAAGCGGGGCAGTCGACGGCGTATGCGCTCGACAGCCTGCAGGACCGCGGCGTGATGTTCATCGACCCCGGCACCGAGCTGTATGTCGGCATGATCATCGGCGAGCACAATCGCGACAACGACCTGATTGTGAACGCGGTGCGCGGGAAGAAGCTGACCAATATTCGCGCGGCGAGTGCGGACAAGAACATCATTTTGCAGCCGCCGCGGAAGATGTCGCTGGAGCAGGCGCTGGAGTTCATCGAAGATGATGAGCTGGTGGAGGTGACGCCGGAGGCGATTCGCCTGCGGAAGCGGCTGCTGGATGAGAATGAGCGGAAGCGTTACGAACGCTCGAAGGCGGCCGCGGAGGCATAAGGCCGGGCCGGCGGCGTGACTCTTCGGCCGGCGATGGCGCGGGCCGAAGAGTCGTGCCTATTTGCCCCCCTGCCGGGCGAAATTCGGCGGTTTCCTGCGTTCTGCACATCGCCCTTCCGCTTGCTCATCAATTCTTCGCCGCCGCTTAACGTCATCCTCACAATCCGCAAGTCTCGTGCAGGCCTGTGAGTCTGCAGCATGCAGTGGTGGTCGCGTGATAAATCACCGAACACACACACTGCCATCATGATCTCCTAACAAACACTCTTCACACTTCTTCGCGCAGTGGTTGGTCGGAGTCGCAGATTCCCCGCGCGTTTTTTCGCGCTGCATCGCGGCTTCGGTTGATCGGGCGCAAGCCCTTTCTCGGTGATGGTTTCGGCGATTTGCCTGGAAATGCAATGTCTGGAAACGCGCACGAGAGCGCGGATTGCGAGCGACCGGCAGACCGGCCGCCGCGGCATGCTTGCTTTTGAGAATGACGATGCGATGCAAGGTTTAGCGCAAAGGACGCGCTGCCTTAACGATGGTGTCTTAGCTTCCTCTTGTCGGAGAACCACAGAGATGGCGAAAACGGAGAACGGCATGAACCGACGGCAGTTTGAGCGACGGGGTGGGCGGCGCGGATTCACGCTGATCGAGCTGCTGGTGGTTGTGGCCATCATTGCACTTCTCATTTCGATTCTGCTGCCGAGTCTGTCGGGCGCGCGGGCGAGTGCGAAGGCTGCGGTTTGTGCGAGCAATCTGGGGCAAGTGGGCAAAGCCGTTGGCATCTACCTCGCGGAAAATAATGCGTATTACCCAATGTCCTATGTTTATGCTCGGGACGGACTCGGCGGGTATGACCTGCAGGACCAGGATCCGAATCGGCCGTTTGGCTACGTTCATTGGAGCTTCTTCCTTTACGGGCGCGGGCAGGTCGATACGGCGGCGTTTGAGTGCCCGGAGATTCCGAACGGCGGACATCCGCGGACGAATCCGGGGCCGGTTGGGGCGAATTGGGAGGGTGGCCAGGCGGACGACGGCGGCAGCACCAGCCCGAGCCCGAACTCAATCGAGGACAAGCAGGCCGAGCGGGTCGCGTTCAGTGGAAACGCGGCGATCTTCCCGCGAAATAAATTCAATCAGGGCAATCAGTTGCCGGCCGAGGGCGATGGCAACGCTCGTAACAACGTGCTGGTGAACGAGACCAACGTCAAGTCGTCGGGCCGGCCCGTGATCCTCGCGACCGAGTTTCAGAAGAAGTTCTCCTCCGTGTGCACCGTTAGCACCGGAAACGGCAACGCGCGGCTGAGCAAGTCGCATCGCCCCATCAATCCCTTCCGACACATCGGCTCCGGCTCGAATGAGTACAGCGTGAATACGCTTGGCTTTACCTACAAGACCAACCCCAACAATCCCGATACTCCGGAAGAGTTCGGCTTGCTTCCGCAGTCGCAGATCGCGGATGTAGCGGGGCTGATCGAAGGCGCGCCGAACAACGAGACCGAGATCAACGCGGTCGGGCGTCATCACCCCGGCGGCGACAAGCTGGGTGGCTCGACGAACTTCCTCTATATCGACGGCAGCTCGCAGCGCAAGGCCGTGCTGCAGACGCTGATTAACCGCGAATGGGGAACTCGGTATTACTCGATCAGCGGTCGCAACGAGGTGCTGGAGTTTTTGCCGCCGAGCTGATTGCTACAGCCGGCCGGCGACGACCAGTGCCGGGTACGACATCAATTCTCGGCGTGACGCGCATATGGAGGCCCGGCGAGGGGCTGGGCCTTGTTGACTGATTTGACTTTGAAATTAGGCATCTCGCAACCGGCGTGTGTCGGGATTGCGCGGATTCCCTAGTCTCGCAATGTAGTTTCGGAGGCAAGAAGAATGCGTAGATTTCTGGCTACATGTAACATGACGGCTGTATTCGCCGCCACCATGGCGAGCACCGTCCAGCCGGCCTTCGCCGGCCCGGCCAATTGCAATCCGAGCTGTCCGAACGTCTTCACCGAGACGCCGGTGACCGACGGCTGCGGCAAGTTCCACGGCGCCGGCGCCACCCTGTTCAGCGACTTCTTCCGCGCCGTCGCCTCGACCAACGACTTCATCGACGTCGACAATGACGGTTGCTTCGGCTTTGACGTTACGCCGACCCCGCCCTGCGGCTTCGTCGATCAGCTTGCCCCCGGTATTCCGCCCTGCAACATCAGCGGCTGCTGGAACTTCACCTACCGCTCGGTCGGCTCGGTCAACGGCGTGAGCGAGTTCATCAACTTCCAGTGCACCGGCGACATCGCCACCAACTCGCCCGGCGAAGACATGCTCGTCAACCGCACCCGCGTCGCCCAGGGCGGCGCCCCGGCGGCGGACGGCTGCACCGATTGCGAACCCTCGGGCTCGCCCTACTGCGTGACCTCGATCGACTTTTCGCTGGCCGACGTGCCCGGTTCGTGGGCGACCCGCACCACCGACACCACCGGCAACATCTGGAGCCGCAACCCGGGTCTGGTCGGCTACGGCTTTAATCCGATCACGTCGAACACCGGCTTCAACCTGCCGCTGCCGACGCTGAATTGCCTGAATACAAACGTCCTTTCGCCCGATGCGAACACGGTGTTTGAGACGCCCGTCGCCTGGGGTCCGGTGCTTTTCATCACCAACAAGCGCACCGGCGTGCAGAACATCAGCATTCTTGAAGGCCGGCACCTGTTCGTCTCGGGCCGCATGCCCAACGGCGAAAACCTGGTCGGTTCGACCCGCTCGAACGGCTCGGGCACGCGTAACGCGTTTATGAACACGATCGGCGTCGACCCGGCCTGGGGCCGGGGCGACAACATCGGCAATGAGTCGGCCGTGGATAACGACTTCCGCCTCGGCGCCAACCACCGCGCGACGAACGCGGAAGGCTCGGGCCAGATCGAAATCGCCGTCCAGGCTCGCGGTCTGGCGATCGGCTTCACCGGCGCCGCCGGCGGCGGCCGCGCGGTCGCCGATCAGCGCGCCGGCCGTTACGAGATCTGCGACGTGATCTTCAACGATCGCGGCGGCAGCACTCCGGTTCGCGTCAGCGTCGACAACGTGCTGGACAACTGCAACCCGAACACCGGCTATCAGATCGGCGGCGCGGTGACCTTCACGACCCGCGGCAACCCGGAGCAGACCAACAGCGCGGCTCCGGACTACATGGCGAGCCGTCCGACCGCGGCCTACCTGAACAACATCCGCGAGAGCATCGAGTCGTTCAGCGGTTCGCCCAACAGCGACCTGACGCTGAACACGCCCGGCGACTTCCTGGCCCGCACGTTCTTCCTGAACGCCGGCACCGACTGTCAGCCGGAGCTCTTCCCCGATGGTTCGGGCCCGGGCGAGACCAACATCGCTGACCCGATCGACTTCAACGCGACGCCGGGCTTTAACCAGACGCTGCAGGACTTCATCCGCGCGAACAACAACTTCGGCGCCGGCGGCAACCCGACGGCGTTCGGCTCGGTCAACCGCGCCGGTCTCGTTCCGCAGCGGCTCGCGAGCGTCGCCGCTTATAGCGACGGCAGCACGACGGGCGCCTACGCCAATCGCACCGGCGCGTTCACCATCGGCGGCCCCTCGACCAGCACCGTGCTGAGCGAGCGCAACGACCTGATGGGCGACTTCAACAACGACAACGTCCGCGATATCAACGACATTCCGGACCTGATCGAAGCCGTCAACAACCCGCGCGCCTTTGTGGCGGCGGAGGGTCTGGTGGCGGGCAACGCCGGCGGCATCGCTGACGGCAACTACGTCATTCCTGAGATCATCGGCGACTACGACGGCGACGGCGACCTGAACAAGGACGACGTTCGCTATCACGCGGACGGTCTGGCGATCGAGGGCGGCGCGCTGGATCGCAAGGCCGGCTTCACGCTGGTCGATCAGGCCTCGGCGCTGCAGGGCCTGGGCGCGAACTACTTCAACACGACGCTGGCGACAGGCACCTACGACGCCGGCGACAGCCGCGGCGACGTGGCCGGCTCGACCGCCGGCGCTGCCCCGGGCGCTCAGCCGCTGGGCTTCGACGGCACGATCAACTGCCTGGACATCGCTTACGTTCAGGGCAACTTCGGCGTCTGGGCGAACCTCGATGACGCGGCTCTGATCGACCTGTCGGCGGACATGGACGGCGACCTCGACGTCTTCGTCGATGCGATCGTCGGTGGT
>JALHOX010000169.1 GCA_022842805.1 Phycisphaerae bacterium
ATGAGTTTGAAGATTGTCTGAGTTCGGGCGAGATCGACGCCGTTTTCATCGCGCTGCCGAATCACCTTCATTGCCAGTACTCGGTTGCCGCGGCCAAAGCGGGAATTCACGTTCTGTGTGAAAAGCCGATGGCGTCGACGGTGGCGGAATGTCGAAAGATGATCGCCGCGGCGACGGAGTCGGACGTGCGGCTGATGATCGCCTATCGCCTGCACTTTGAGCCGGCGAACCTCGGCGCCATCGAGTTGGCGAACTCAGGGGATATCGGCGATCCGCGGATCGTCATGGCGAACTACACCCAGCAAATCGAGCCGGGCAACGTGCGACTCGATCGGGAGCGAGGTGGCGGTGTCCTGCCTGATATCGGGATCTATTGCCTGAACGCGGCCCGCGCGATCTTTCGGTCCGAGCCGGAGGAGGTCTTTGCCATGGCTGCGAGCGGGGCGGACCCGCGCTTCAGCGAAGTGTCGGAGATGGTGGCGGCGACGCTGCGTTTTCCGGGTCAGCGGCTCGCGCAGTTTACTTGTAGCTTTGGTGCGGCCAGGACTTCCGTCCTTACGCTCATCGGGAGTGAGGGATCGCTCCGTCTGGACCCGGCGTTCAGCCACCAGATGAAGCCTCGGGGCACGGTCAAAGTGGGTGAGCGCCAACGGACATTGAATTATCCAGAGCTCGATCAGTTTGCCGCCGAGCTGGTTTACTTTTCGAACTGCATTCAGCGCAATTCGGAACCATCTCCCAGCGGCTGGGAAGGAATGGCGGATGTGCAGATCATTGCCGCGCTGCAGAAGTCCATCGTCGAAGGGATTCCGATCCGCGTGGACTCGATCCACCCGCCCCGTCGGCCCAGCGTCATCAATGAAATCCGGTTGACGCCGTCGCGAAAGACACGTTTGGCTCGTTCGTCGCGGCGTTGATCTGGTCGCGTTGCGGCCGGCGTTGGTCGGTGCGGCGGTGGTGTCCGTGGTGCGTCATTTCTTCGCCACGTCTTCGGGCAGTAAAATTCTTGGGTTCCGCTCGTCTTGCGCTCGAATGGAGCCCGAATCATGTGTACGGAATGGCCGGGTCGCCGGGCGCTTGCGCCCGTTTTGATGGCTCTTTGGGTCGTCGGCGTGCTGCCTGTGGTGGCGCGCGGACAGGGGTCGGCGTTTGCGTTGCGGTTTTACGGGACCGGGGTTGGTCCGCCGGGGCAGCAGGATCGGGTGCGGATTCCGATCGACGACAACGGGGGCGGTCCGGACGCGAGTTCGGCTTGCGATGTGGGTGCGGGGAGCTTCACGATCGACTTTTGGTTGCGAGGGACGCTCGCGGCCAACGGGAGCGCGAACGGCGGCGGCGATCGGGAGACGTTTGATTTCAATTGGATTCTGGGGAATGTGATCGTCGATCGCGACATATTCGGCGGATCGGATCGCGACTGGGGCATCAGCATCGCGGGCGGGTTTGTGCGTTTCGGCGTGGGGGACGGCGACGCGGCGGGCGCGAGCGAGAACACAATCGAGGGGAATGTGAATGTGCTCGACAACACGTGGCACCATGTTGCGTGCGTGAGGGATTTTGGGGCGGGGCGGCTGCTGATTTACGTCGATGGCCAGCTCGATATTGGGGGCTCGACGAACGTTAATCGGGCCGATCTGAGCTATCCGAACGCGGGAGTGCCGGGACAGGCGACGCCTTGGGGGCCGTTTATCGTGTTGGCGGCGGAGAAGCACGATGCGGGGGCTGAGTATCCGTCGTTTAACGGATACATGGATGAGCTGCGGGTTTGGAATGTGGCGTTGACGGGGAGCGAGATTTTTGAGCGTCGTGGGCGGGTGATCGCGGCTGATACGGCGGGGCTGGTGGGTTACTTTCGCTTTGAGGCGGGGAGCGGGACGGTGATCGTCGATTCGAGCGCGGTGAATTCGCCGGCGGGATTGTTGATTGCGGGTGTGCCGGGGAATGGGGAGTGGGTTTCGGCGGCGGGGAATGTGCAGAACACGGCGCCGGTTTCGAGTGAGCCGGCGGCGGAGATGACGATTGCGGCGGAGGTGGTGGCGGGGGATCGCAACGCGGAGTGGTATCCGTCGAGCGGGCAGCAGTTTGCCAATGGCTTCGATGGGTTGGGATTGTGCTGTGGGCGGGACGGCGGCGGTGAGTATCAGATTGGGCTGGAGTTTGCGCTGCCGATCCCGCGCGGGTCGACGATTTTGAGCGCTGTGTTGGAGGTGACGGCGACGACGGATCAGAACGGGGCGCCGACGGCGACGATGCGGGCGTATGACGTGGCGGATGCTCCGCGGTTCGTTGCGGGAAGCCCGACGCGGCTCGATCTTTATGCACCGCAGACGGCGGCGGCGGCGACGTGGGTGATGCCGGTGTTTGCGCCGGCGGGGGTGTATACGTCGCCGCAGTTGAGTGCGCTCGTGCAGGAAGTGATCGATCGTGGCGACTGGGCGGCGGGCAATTTTCTGGGGATTACGCTGATCGACGCGGGCGGGGCGGGTGGGGATCGCTGGCGCTGCATTCGGAATTTTGCGTCGGGGGAGCCGGCGACGCTGCGTGTGAGCTATGTGGCGCCGGATCCGTGCGCGGGCGCGGCTGCGTGCGACGCGAATTGCGACGGGGTGGTGAGCGTGGGGGACATCGGGGCGTTTGTGCAGGCACTGGTGGGCGGGGAGGCGGCTTGGGCTGCGACGTTTGGCGGGGCGCCGCCGTGTGGGTATGTGTGTGTGAACGACGTCAACGGCGATGGTGTGGTGACGGTGGGCGACATTGGCGGGTTTGTGGCGTGTCTGGTGGGGCGCTGAGGCGGTTGCGCGGTTGGCGCGCGATGCGGGCTGCGTCACGCGTTAAGCGGTTCGTTGGCTATTTGCCTTCTGCGTCGTCCGAGCGGGACTCTTCGGGCGGTGCATCGTCGATGGGCGGGGCGTCGAGGGCGGGAGGGGGCGCGGTGGTTGGCGAGCGCGGGTCGGTGTAGCGGGCCTCGACGCGGGTGACGATCGGTGCGAGGAAGCGCTGGGAGAAGCCCTGGCGGGCCCAGCCGATGTGGGTGCCGGGCGCGCCGAATTCGCGCATGCGCTCGTTCCAGGCGATTTGGCGGAGCTTGGTTGAGTAGAGCCGGCGTTCTTCGGGCGGGAGCTGCGGCGGGGCGGAGAAGCCGACGGCGCCGGCGGAGACGCCGTGGGTGCGGTCGATGGTGCCGGCGGCGGTTGTGCCGAGTTTGAGCAGGGCGACGTCGCGCTGGGAGTAGAAGTTGATGATGCCGTTTTTGGCGCGACGGAGTGCGGGGGCGAGGTTGTAGTCGGGCGAGAGTGCGACGCCAAGCAGGATGGCCTGGTCGACGAACGCGCCGTCGGGGAGGGATTCGAGTGCGAGGACGATGATGCCTGCGCCGCCGGAGTGGCCGACGAGCTGGACGGGGCGGTCGGGGAAACGGCGTTGATAGGCGAGGATGTCGTCGGCGAGTTCGCGGGCCTGTCGCAGGTTGCGTTCGAAGCTAACGAGGTTAAAGGCGAGCGCGCCGGGAACGCCGTAGGTCCAGTCGTAGTTGGTGATGGCGGATCGGACGCCGCCTTCGGAGAGGCCGAGGGCGACGTTTCGGGAGAGGATCGTGCCGCCTTCAATGCCGGGGAGGACCCAGACGCGTCCGAACTGCATGCGACGGGGGTCGCGGAGCTTGGAAGGAAAGCCGCAGCCGGGGATTCCGAGAACGATCGCGACCAGTGTGAACAGAGAGAGCAGGCGCATTCATCCTCGCCGATTCGCAACAAGGGATCATGAACAAGGGGCGACGACAGAGGTGGGGAGCGTATCCGCAAGCGTTGCGGCAGGCGAGGCGGGTGTGTCAGCGGGTTGGGCGGCGGTCGAAGAGCACGCCGGCGCGAGTGATCATCATCGACAGCAGCGCGGAGAGGAGCAACGTCCAGAGGGAGAGCGCGATGACGTCGTCGTTGCGGCCGAAGTGAATTTCGTTGAGAAGGCTGCGAGCGACGGAGCCGACGCCGGGGGGGATGACGAGGACGCTGGCGGAGATTTCGCCGAAGGTGAGGACGCCGGCGGCGAGCGCGCCGAGGAGGAGTGCGGGGGTGGCGCGGGGCAGGGCGATGGTCCAGAAGGCGGCGTGGCGGGCGGCGCCGTCGACGGCGGCGGAGTCGAGCAGGGCGGCGGCGCGCGTCTCGCGGAGGGAGGCGGCGCAGAGCACGATCGGAATGATTGCGAATCGCGCGGCACCGAGGAACGCGATGGGCCAGAGCGTGTCGCGGATGGCGAGCGCGCTGCCGGCGGCCAGCAGGTGGGCCTCGCCGACGATGGCCGGCGGCGCGAGCGCGGCGAGGGCGGCACAGACTGTGAGGGCGGCGGCGATGGGGCGGTTGACGCCGGAGGCGAGCAGCAGCCAGCCGAGCGCGATGACGGCGGTCAGCGCGGCGGCGATGGCGGCGTACGCGGCGCCGTCGGCCCAGTCGTCGGCGTAAATGGACCAGACCTGGAAAAGCGCCTGGGGTCGCTGGAGGAAGCGCAGCAGCAACAGGATGGGCGAGGCCAATAGCAGCCAGGCGCAGAGGCAGACCATGATGGCGGGGCGCGGCGCGACGGGGCGGCCGATGCCGGCGTCGGGGGAGAGGGCGTCGCTGAGGGCGGCGTCGGGCCGGGGGGAGTTCGGGCTGAGGAGGCGGCTGAGCAGCGCGAGGACGAGCGTGACGAGCATGCCGGGCCAGGCTTGGCGGAGGGCGGGCGATTCGCGCAGTTGGAGCTGCGCGAGGAGTTCGGTGTTCCACGTCGGCCGCAGGCAGAGATGCGGGATGGCGTATTCGGCGAAGGCCAGTGACGCGAGGAGCAGCCATGCCGAGAGCGCGGGGGCGGCCATGAGGCCGAGGGCGGCGCGGATGGCGGCGGGCGGCGCGGCGTCGAGCAGGGCCTGGCGATAGGCGCGGCGGGGGGCGGAGTCCCAGTGGGCGGCGAGCAGCAGCCCGGCGATGGGCGAAAGCCAGATCGAGAGGCAGAGCACTGCGCGGGCGTCGCGCGTGAGCCAGTCCGGTGCGAGGCCGCTGCCCGCGGCGCCGATGGGCAGGCCCGCCGGCAGCAGCGGCAGGCTCCAGGCGTAGGCGATGAGATAAGTGGGCGTGAGCAGTGTGAACCAGGCCAGCGCTCGCGAGCCCGAGCGCAACCACCCCGGCCCCGCGACGAGCCCGGTGGCGAGCGCCGCACCCAGCAGCAACCCGCCCAGCGCAGCGCCGGCGGACAACGCGACGCCGCGGAGCAGCAGGCCCGCCTGACGGGGCGAGAGGGTGGCGGCGGGTTGCGGCGCGGCGGGCGCGGCGTCGATGAGCAGCGCGGCGGCGGGCCAGAGCCAGACGGCGAAGACGCAGGCGGCGAGGGCGAGGAGTAGTGCGAGAGAGCGTCCGGTCGGCACGGCGGGGAAGTGTATCGACCGAGGGGGCGGGGGCGGTCGAAGCGAGGCAGGCGAGGTGGAGCGGACAAAGTGGGGCGGCGGGGTCGAAGCGAAATCGAACTCAGACGTAGGTTTTCGCCGCGGGGTTCCGCAAAGGCCGACATCTTTTGACGATTGAAACCACTGAAAAAAATGTAGCGCAGATTGTGAACCGGACGGAATAGCGCGAGCGTCTTAGGGGTTGGCTGAACTGTTTGGCATCGGCGCATTGTCCCCCAATCTTTCGCAGTTGTTTGCGGAAGGATCGACGGGCTGATGTTCGGCTCGCCCTGCCCGCCGATCGGGTTTACGGGCCCGTTCTCAGGTCGGAGAGAACGGGCCTTTTTTCTTGCGCCGCATTTCAGAAGTTGTTGGCGCACGCTTCGGATCGTGCCGAAAGCTGTCGGGGGCTGTCGGCTCCATTTGGCCCGGCCCAACCGGGCCGACTAGTCTTACTCCGGTGGCTCGGCGCGCCGCCGCGGCATGAGTCGTGGGCGCGGCACGAGGGCCAGAGTTTCGAGTGATTCATCACAGTGGAGATCTGCATGTTGGCGAGCATTCGGCGGAACGGAAGAAGTGCGTGGCTGCGGTTTCTGATGACGGGCGGTTCGATCTTCGGGCTGCTGATGGGCGTGTCGGCGGCGCGGGCCGACGAAGCGCCGGCGGCCAAGCCGGCCGCCGCCGCCGCCGAGGGCGAGTCGAAGTTTGACAAGCCGATTCTGTTTGCGATCAAGGGCGAGAAGCGGCACTCGTTTGTGCTGGGCACGATTCACCTGGGCGATCCGCGCATGCAGGAGATGCCGGAGGTGCTGACGAAGGCGCTGGAGTCGGTGGACGGCATTCGCACCGAGCTGCCGATGGATCCGGCGACGCTGATGGGTGTGGCGGGCAAAATGGCTCGGACCGACGGCAAGACGCTGGAAGAGTCGCTGGGGGCCGACCTTGCGAATCGCGCGAAGGCTTATCTGGAAAAGCGCGGCTTGTCGTTTGCGATGGTGAACAACATGCAGACGCTGATGGCGGGGACGACGCTGTCGATGATGGAAGTTCCGCAGCCGGAGCAACTGCCCGCGATCGACATGAGGGTCTATCAGTATGGCGTCGAAAACGGCCTGGACGTGGGCGGGCTGGAGACGGTCGACGAGCAGATGTCGATCCTGACCGGCGCGCCGGAAGAAAAGCAGGTGCATTTGTTCCGAGTGAGCATGGACCTGCTGGAGAAGGCCGAGCGCGCGGGCAAGCCGAACATGACGCAGCTGATGAACGCGTACTTGTCCGGCGATCTCGATCGTGTGATGAAGGTGATGAATGAGAACACGGACAAGAACGACCCGATTCAGGTCGAGTTTTTTGAAAAGCTCCTGAAAAATCGCAACGTCGTGATGGCCGAGCGGATGACCAAGCTGATGAAGGAGAATCCGGACAAGGCGTACCTCTTTGCGATCGGGACGGGCCACCTGCGGGATGAGGGCAAGGGTGTGCTGGAGCTGCTGGAATCGCAGGGGATGAAGATTAAGCCGGTGAAGCCGGAAGACGCGGGAAAGATCAAGCCGCGGGCCAAGGGCGCCTAGGCGAGCGTGCCCGCGCCATGCGGCGTAAGTGATTGGAAAAGCGAAGGTTAGTTAGTGACTGGGACGGGCCGTGGCGAGCGCGCTGCGGCCCGCGTCGTTTTCCGATGGTCGCGCTCGGCGATCTACGGAGAACCCCCCCATTCGCGCCGCGCGGGGAATATAGGGAAGATCTGTACGGTTTGTCAGCTTGGATTCAGACCGGATTGATCTTACGATCCGGTCCGAGTCGACGGCTTTGCGGAGCGACGCGGGGCCGTCCCGGAAACGCGCTGGATTCGCTACCTGCCTGATTGAAAAACGCGACATCGTCCTGCCGGGCAGATGTCGCACACTGCCCCGAAACCCGCGACACGCGCGCGTTTGCGCCGCGACGTTGTTGCGCCAGCAAAGGAGTGCCCCCGCCCCCGCCTTGTCGTTGGGATGGACCCACCTGCTACTTTTGTTTTGCACAAGGAGCTCCCCCTTGTTCGACAGACCTGGCTGCGCTAATTCCCTGTTTTCATGTTGCGTATTGAATGCGTCGTCGCTGATGTCTGCTGCGCGCTGGAGGGCGCGGCGTATCGGCCTTTTGCTGGCGGTCTGCGCCGGGTCGCAAGCGGCGACGGCGGTGGATATCGATCGCCAGACGTGGCTCGACGGCATCGAGCGATCGCTCTCGGATCTGTGGGACACACGGGTTGTGTTTGGTGCGGGAGGTCGCATCTATCACGGCTTTGCCCAGATTGCGGCCGCGGATGGCGGGGTCGGGTTTTGGGGGGCCGAGGGCGGCAGCCTGAGCGATTCGCCGCTGTGGGATTTCGAGCGATCGGGCGGCACGCCGGGCGTGCTTTATGTCTATGCCGCGGCGTATGAGAAGACCGGCAACCAGGCTCAGTTGCGGCGTGCGGAGTATCTGGCGGAGACGCTGATGCTGGCGTGCGATGCGCTGGGCGGCGGCTGGTTTCAGGATGGGGCCATCATTAATGGGCAGTATCGAAACATCGGCGTGTGGGGCAGCTGGGGCAATCGTCGGCACACCAACGCGGACATCGAGGGGCTGGTGACGCTGGATGACGCAACGAGTGCGTCGTGCGGGCTGGCGCTGCTCAAGCTGTATGAGCAATCGCCGGATCCGCGCTACCTGGCGTCGGTGCGGAAGTTTGCAGATCGATTGATTGCGTTGCCGCAGGAGTCGATCGGAGGCGGATTTGCCTACGGCAATGGCGGATTTCCGCAGATTTTGCCGGCGGCGCGGGCGCTGACGAGCCTTTACAACCAGAATCAGGACGCCCGCAATCCGGACGGCCCCTACATGGCGCACAAGACGAACAATGACGCCGTCATCGCCGATGCGCTGATCATGCTGATGGAGTTTCATCGCATCGGGGGTGATCCGCGTGATCTGGAGGCGATTCGGCTGACGGTGGACTATCTGCTCGATCGCCACGCGGCTTACGGCTATCGCGGCTGGGCGCAGCAGTATCACCATCAGGATGATCGCATTGCGTGGGGTCGGAGCATGGAGCCGCCGGCGTTTGTGACGACGGAGACGAACATTCTGCAGGCGCTGACGGTCTGGTGGCATCGCGAGGCGGACGCGGCGCGGCGCGATCGGATCGCTTTCTCGCTGGAGCGCTACGCGCGGTGGCTGCGTGCGTTGCCGCGACCGGCCTCGAATGCGAACTACATTTGGCGCTATTACAACCACGACGAGAGCACGGGGCCGCTGGATGTGCCGGTCTTTGGCAACGGGTATGTGCGCTATGTCGGCGTGGCATTCGCCGGCTTGGCGGGCGCCGGGCAGGGCTATGTGGGTGAGTACGACCTGCTGTGGGCCAATCGGCTGATCGATGGATCGAACCAGTTTGATATGACGCGGTTGAGTTCGTTTGTGCCGCAGTTTGTTGTGGCGCCGTTTCAGCTCGCGAGCGGCGCGTGGATTCCGACGGCGGAATCGCCGAGCGCGTCGGTGCCGCGGCAGTATGTGGTGGACGGTCAGGAGCGCATGGGGCTGGAGGTGCGCGGAGCGCTGATCGGGATTCACGGTGTGATCGGCCGCACGAGCATCGTGGGCGTCGCTCCGGATCGCGATTCGGACGGATTCGCCGATGCCACGGAGAATTCGCTGGATACCGACGATCTTGATTCCGATCAGGCGCCTTGGCGCGAGATCGGCGACTGCAATTGCGACGGGTTTGTGACCATCAACGACATCCAGGCGTTCGTGCTGGTGTTGGCCAACCCGGGCCAGTTTGCGGCGGATTATCCGGGGTGCAGCGAGTATCGCGCGGATACGAACGGCGACGGCGTCGTCAGCGCGGGGGACATCGGTCCCTTTGTGGAGCTGATGCGCTGGTAAGCGGTCGACTTTGGTGCTGCTGAGCGGCCGGCGAGCCGCGGGCCGCTCCTGTGCGGCCTGCGGCGCGGGTGGCGGCTGGT
>JALHOX010000170.1 GCA_022842805.1 Phycisphaerae bacterium
CGACGTTCAGCTTGAGCTGCGCGGCGCGGATGGCCGCCACATAGCCGCCCGGTCCCGCGCCGATGACCACCAAATCATGATTGGGCATATCGAGTCACTTCCTCAGCAATGCGGCGCGAACGCCGCGTTGGACCATTTTTTCCGGCTTGCCGACCTCGGGCGTTCGGCTCAGAGCCGCGACGGTGGCCGAGCGGTTCGATCGCCCGGACAACGCCGGCACCCTGGGCGCGGCCCAGACACTTCGACGGCTGGGAACATTACATCGGCTTTCGGCAATGCGTAGGTCGCTCGGGAATTTTCACGGCAAACACCTGGTTTGTTGGACAGCGAGATCGGCTTCTGCGACCGGCTCCCCTCGGCACCGATCCGCCCCACTGCGCGATGTCTAAGTTATCGGCTGCTATCACAACTTACGGAACGACCTCTGTTCCTAAGCCTATATTTCACAGAATCTTAGCACTCAGGTGCCGAGCTTATCCGGACTCTCGGATTCAACAACTTACGCTTGCTGGCCTCTGGCCGGCGGGTCTAGAATTCGGCGTTTCGTGGCCGCTGAGACACTCGTCGAGACGCGGCCAACGACACTTCGAAAGGTTCCCTTAGCGACGCATGGAGGCGTGTGAGCGCGCGGTATCCGCGGAGAGATTCTGCGCGCGGGTTTCGAGCAGAGTACGCCCACAACAGCGGTGCTCTTCCGGAGGTTTGAGGGATGCAAGAAGCGGTGAAGGACGTCTTTCTCGACGTCTGCACACAACGAGACTATCTCGCGGCCGATGGGAAACGGCCTGTGTGCAATGCGGGCGCGGTGTGCGAAAACGTGAAGCACCTGATGGCGTTGGCGCGCTGGGCCAAAATCCCCACCGTCTCCTGCGTCGAGATTCAGGACTTCGAAAAAGTACGCGGGATGCAAAACCCGACCTGCCTGGCCGGCACTAACGGGCAGACCAAAGTGCCCGGCAGCATTTTGCCGCGGAACGTTGTCGTCGACAGCGATAATTTCCTCTGCATCTCGCTCGATCTCTTCGAGCGCTATCAGCAGGCGATTCTCACCAAGACCCACCGCGACCCCTTCGCCAATCCCAAGCTCGACCGTCTGCTCACCGAACTCCCCGCCACACGCTTCATCCTCTTCGGCGTTTCGCTTGAGTCGACGTTGCGCCTGCTCGCGCTCGGGCTGCTGCTGCGTCATCGTCGCGTGGCGCTGGTGAGCGATGCGTGCGCCTATTGGAACGACGCGGATGCGCAAATGACGCTGCGCCAAATGGAGGCGAAGGGCTGTGAGCTGATTCCGACGCACACCTTTGTTCGCAGCACGTTTGAGACATTGCGCTCGCGCAATCCGCGCATTCGGCGGCGGTTTGTGGCGTAGCGGCGCGGGGGGCCGGCCCGGCCGAGAGAATCTCCCTCACCTCCTGTCGACGACGGCGGACGCCCCCGACACCGCCGCGTGAGCTCTTCCCCCGCGCGGGCTCCGCGCAGCGGGATTGCAGCAGCGCCTGACATTTCTGAAGACGAGCGCCTCTGCTATGCTGCCGCCCATGATTGAATGGGTGTGGGCAATCGCTCCGACGTATTGGCTGGCAATCGGGCTCGCTCTGAGCACACTACTTCTTCTCATCGGCTGGCGCGGACGGCGGATCGAACGGTCGCCGACATGCCCGAAATGCAACAGCCAGATTCAGCAACTCAACTCCGAATCCTGCCCCCAATGTGGCGTCGCGTTTACGAGCCCGCTTGAGCACAGCAGCTATCGCCGACGGCGAGCATTGCCGCTGCTCTTGGGGCTGGGCTGCTTACTCGGCGTGGGGTTGCCCGCAGTCTGGGTTTTTTCCGATGCCTCGTGGCGGACGAAAGCGCCGACCTGGGCGCTTTCGGCCGCGCTCGACTTTGGCGATGAGTCTGCCGCCGAAGAGCTCACGCGACGTCTTGCCGCCGGCGGCGGCGCCGGAGAGGCGGAGATTCGGTCGGCGGTCGCGCGCGCGCTGACGGCGCAGCGAATCGCTCCTTCGGGTTCGAGCCGCCTGCGCGGTTGGCTCGGGTTCCTGGGACAAATGGACGATCAAGATCTGCTGAATGATCGCGAATGGGAGCTCATGACGCAGCAATGCGTTCGCGGTTTCTCCGCCCGCGTTCGAGAACGATGTCGCGAAGATATGCCGTTGCCGTTCGAGTTCGTCGTCGACCTGGCCGCACCGCCTTCGATCATGCAGCGCTGGGTGGCCACGCTCAAACGCGGCAGCGGCGAAAACGATGATGCCGTTTCCGACCCGGTGGAACTGCAGATCGAGCCATCGCTGCGCAAGCTGGTGACGATTCAGCCTCAGCAGCGATTCACGACCGCGATCGATCATCGGCTGTCCCCGGGCGATCACTCGCTGCACATCGAACTGACGGGAAAGCACGCCGCTTTTGGGCGGATGCGCCAACTCGATGAGTATCACGCCCTTTCGGCACGCCCGAGCCGACGACCGGCGATTCGCGAAGCCGTGAAGACGGCCCTCTCTCAGAAGCGCTCCACACGCAGCGAAGTGGAAGAGATGATGGAATCGCTCGAAGCGCTGACCGACGCCGCACGGCCCGCGCCGCACAAAGGCGGGCTTGGGCTTTTCTGCCGCGTCGTTGCGGCATCGAGCGGCGACGATTGCGAACCGGCCCGCGGCCCCGACGTCGTACGTGAGCTGAAGTCGGCCATCGCCATCAAGAAGACGACCTCCAAGCACAACCGCTCTGCCTTTGGCGGAACGCTCCAACCGTACCAGGCGCCGCTGATACGAATCTCGAAAGCGCTGCCCTACGCCGTATCGTTCGAAGTGATCGCGGTCCATCGCGGCGAAGAGTCTTCGTTCGGAACCGTGTGGTTTCCGTCCAACACGGCCTCCGGCGATTGGCCGCTGGAAAATCCGAAGTTTCGCCGGATGAGTGACGACAAGATCCGCCTGATCCTGCGCCCCAACCCAGAGCCGCTGCGGACGACGTTGGATACGCGATACGCCGACGAGGTGCTGGAGTTCGACGGAGTCGACCTGTCGACCCAATAGGCCCCGGGAATGCGGCGACACGCCACGCGATCGGTCTGAAGACGTAAGCCGCGGGGGCAGCTTCTTTGCAGACATGCGCGGCGGTTCGCTACGCTGAGCCGATGTTCGGATGGGTGTGGACAATCGCTCCGCTTTGGTGGTTCGTGCTAGCCGTGAGCGGCGGATTGTTGCTGCTGATTGTCGGCTGGTGGGGCCGCCGCATCGGCGACGAGCCGCGCTGTCGCAAGTGCGGATACATCCTGTTGGAATTGCCGACGACGATTTGTCCTGATTGCGGGACTGATTTCGCAAGGCGAAAGCCGCGTCGAGGAGTGCGCCGCGTACGGGTGATACCCACGATCGCTGGCGGGCTGGTGCTGCTGTTTGTGACAAGCCCCGCGGTCTGGATGTTTCGAAACGCGAACTGGCGCGCGCACGCTCCGCACGCGCTGCTGCTCGCCGCGATCGACTTCGGTGACGAGAAGGCCGAGTCGGAACTCGCGGCACGGATCGCTCTCGGCGGGGTCGTGAGCGACTCGCAACTGCGAATTGCCGCGAACCGCGCGCTCGCCGCGCAGCGCGACGCGGCGCTCGGTTCTGCCCGGTTACGCAACTGGCTCGAGCTGCTCGGGTTCCTAGATCGCCGCGACTTGCTGATCGACTCCGAGTGGATTCTCATGATCCAACAATGCGCTCGTGATGTAAGTGTTCAAGCGCGGCCGCGATGTCGTGAGGATCGTCAAATCCCGATTCGCCTTTGCACTGAGCTCGCGCTGCCAACCGGCATGGCCGTAAGCTGGATGACGACATTTCGAATCTGCGAACAGTCAGAGACGGCGGGAGCTGCATTTTTCGCACCAGACGTACCGCTGCCTGGGTTGGGTACATTTGTCCGACAGAGATTGGAGGCGCTCGCTATTCACAAACTCGCGGCCGGAGATTATCTGCTACAGGCGGAACTTCAGGCGACGCTCACGGATCACGCAAATCAGACCGGACTATCCATCGTCGACAGTTTCTGTCGCGGTGCGCGTCCATCGCGCCGCGGGCGGATTCGCGAACTCGGCCAGAGCGCAGACGGCACATTGCCTGACGAAGCGCAAAAGGCGATGTTCGACCTGATGATGGATTCGCAAGTGGTGAAGCGTGTGCCTTGCCGCGTGACAATCGTCCCGAGGGGCAGCAACGCCGATCTCGACGTCTTGACTGGACCAGAAGTCCGGAAAGTCCTCTTCGGTCATCTGCGCACTGATCTCATGCGCGTGCAAACTGGCAACCAGAACGACCGGACGATTACCGACTATTTACAGCCGACGCTTTGCGTTCAGAGCGGCATGCCGTGGATGCTAGCTTTTGAGGTCCGCGTGCGCAGCAGCCTGATGGACGAAAAAGTCGAGACATTTGTTTACCGGCCCGAGAGCGGTGTCACCGAGCGCAACTCACTCCGACGAGACTGGAGCGACCTTCAAGGTGAGACGGTGGAGTTGGTTCTCATTCCCGATCCGGAACCCGTGCGGCGTTCGCTTGAGCTTACCTATGTCGCTGAATCGATCAGCTTAGGACCGCTCTTCGTCAGCCCGTCCGCCAGCAGGCCCACCGCAGCCGCGCCAGAAGCCGCCTCCGCGCCCGTTCCCCGCTAATCTTCCCGCCCGTGAATCGCAGCGAAGACATTTCAAGCACAGCCGCCCCGCGCGGGGCCGGGCTCAGCGGATCGATGTTTGCCGGCGTACTGGCGCTCCTGCTCGCGCTCGTCGTCGCCGGCTTTCACGGCTGGTGCCTCTTCGATGGCTCGGTCCTCGATGACCATTGGCACCAGCGCGGGCTGCGCGAACATGGCTGGTCCGCCGGCGAGCTGCAGCGGAGCGTTCGCATTGAGCCGGCGCAGTGGATGCACCTGTGGTGGCAAGATCAGCCCATGTATTGGGAGTACGCCCGCCCGCTCTTCATCGTCGTGATGAAGCTGGTCTATCACACGCTCGGCGGCGACGACCCCTTCTGGCTTCATTTGCTGAGCGTCGTGCTGCACTGGGCCTGCGCGCTGCTCGTCGCGCGGGTCGCCTTTCGCCTGACCGAGAGCCGGGCCGCGGCGGTCGTCGGCGGGTTGCTCTATTGCGTTTACCCCCACTCGATCATCACGGTCGCGTGGCCCTCGTCGCAGAATGCGGTGTTGTTCATCTTCTTCGCGCTAATTTCGATGCTGGCCTATTGGCGCGCGTCGGGGCTGGATGTGCTCGTCTTCGCCGGCTCGCGCCGGATTGGGCCGCCGCCGCCGCCGCGGGCCGCGTCGCCGAGCCTTTCGACCAATTGGTTCGCCGTCAGCGTCGTCGCCTGGCTGCTCGCGTTGCTCACGCGCGAAAACGCCCTCGCGCTGCCGGTCTTTTTTGCCGCCTGTGATTTCGCATTTGGCGGCGCGGCGACGGTGCGACGCCGCCTCGGCGCCTACGTCGGCTTCGCGATCGCGTGCGTCGCGTTTCTCGCGTGGCGCACGACGCAGCTCGGCAGCGGCCTGCCCGAGGTCTATTACCGTGCCTACGCCGGCGAGGGCATCGAGTATCCGCTCTGGCTGCTGGCGAAACTGCTGCACTATTTCGTCACGTCGATCTGGATCGCGCCGATGACCGTCGGCCCGACCGGCCGATTCAATCCGTGGACCGAAGCGCCGGGCGACTGCGCCCTGATGCTCGCGATTCTGGTCGGCGTCGGCAGCCTCTACACGGTTGCCGCGCGCGGCCGCCGCGGCTGGTGGCTCTGGCCGCTCTGGATTTTGCTGATGCTCGCCCCCCTGCTGCCGGTGATCGCGACGCCCCACTCGGGCTACCTCGCGGCGGTGGGTGTGGCGGTGGGCTGGGCGGTCGCCTACGCCCGGCTCGACGTGAATCGCTATCTCGATGAGGCCTACTTCGTGGTCGGCGAATCGCGCGTCGCGCGTTTCGCCGGGGGCGTTGGCGCGATCGGGGGTATCGCGCTCTTCGTCGGCTTTTGCGTGCTGAGCCGCTGGCAATGGACCGCGGTCGCGGCTGCGGAGCGCTACTTCAACGAGAGCGTTCGCATCGCCGCCCCGCCGGCCGGCGCGACCGATGTGTTCGTGCTGAATGTGCCGTTTGTGAATGTTTACGCGAAGCCGGCTCTCGACCACCTCGACCCAGGTCGGTTTCGCGAGCTGCGCTGGCACGTGCTGGCCTTTTCGCCGCAGCCGGTGGTGGTCGAGGAGCCGGTGTTTGTCGAGCAGCTCGACGAACATCGGCTAGCACTCACGTCGCGCGGACAGCCGTTTTTTTCGCGATTGCTGGGCCGTTTTCTGATTGACGCCTTTCGCTCCGGCGGACGCTTTCACGCGGGCGACACGATCAGCACGCCGCACTTTGACGTGCTCATCGCCGATGCCGATGTGGGCGGAGTGCGGCGGATCGAGTTCAGCTTTCCGCGACCGCTGAGCGATCCGTCTTATTGCTTTTATGTCTCGACCATGGACTGCGGCGCGGCGCGGCTGCGCTTCGATCCGCAGCCGGACGATCTCAGTCGTTTGCCCGCGAACAACTCGCTGGCCGAGATCCAGTCGCGCGTCTGGACCGATGGCGACGCCGGCGCGATCGACGCATTATTCGCCGCCGAGATTCGAGAATCGGACTCAAATCGCGCGCCGCGCTCCGGCGAAGCGAACGCCGCGGACTATCTGCGGGCGACGCTGGGCCCGGTGATGCGCGCGCTGGCGTCGCCGCTGCAGGACCGCGTGGATCGGGCGGCGTCGGCCGAAGACTGGCGCGTGCTTCGGGCGTGGTGGCAGGACAACCTGAGCGACGATCTGTTGCGCGAACTGCGCGTCGTTCACGAAGACCTCGCCTTTCTGGTGAAGCTGCGCGAAGAGTTGCCGCATGCGCGGATGTGGGCGGCGCGCGTCATTCGATCGGACCTGTACCTGACCGGCCCCCCCTTCCCCACCAATCGTGAGGAGCTTGCGAAGCCGTGATGTCGACGCCTTCTCCCCTTCGCCACTCCTTTGCTCGGTCGATGCAACTCTGCCCCCTGCTGTTTGCGGCCACGCTGCTCAGCGGCGGATGTTCCGTTTTTTCCGGCGGCATGAAGCTGCGCCCGGATGTCAAAATTCCCGAGCGATCGGCGGTCGTCTTCTTCGCGGACGGGCTGGAACGCGCCCGGCTCGACGAATTGCTCGCCGCCGGTGAGTTGCCGCATATCGATGCGCTCTTTGCCAAGGGCGGCACGCGGATCGAGCGTGTCGTCGTCGCGCTGCCGAGCGTCACCTATGCCAATACCGTCACGCTGCTCACCGGCGAACATCCGTCGGTGCACGGCGTCGTCGGCAATCACTGGTTTGATCCGACGACGCTCGAGTATCGCAGTTACACCTCGCCGGCCACCTACCTCAGCGTTAATGACGATTTCACCCCGCCGACGATTTTCGAGCGGCTCGATGACGAGCTGACGGCGAACATCAAGTGCCCGACTCATCGCGGCGCCGACGAGGAATTCCTGAACCCGATCAGCACCGGGCTGCAGTGGGTTTTCGGCGATCTCGAAGGCAGCGACCGCTCCACCGTCGACAGGCTGCGCTCGATCGTCGAGGAATCGAACAAGCTCGATCGCTGGCCCGAGCTGCTCTGGATGTACTTTCCGGGGGTCGACGAAACGGCCCACCGCTACGGCTCGGACACGGCCCGCTATCGCTCCGCACTTCGCAACCTCGACGCGCAGATCGGCCGCACTGTGGCGGTGCTTCGCGGCAACCAGTTGCACGAGCGCACGACCTACGTGCTGGTCACGGACCACTCCCACCGCCATGCGCCGCCCGAGCATCGCATCGACCTGATCGCAGACTATGAGCGGGAGTTCGGCAGGCCGCCGTGGATGCGTGAGACGCGCGGCTGGGCGACGCGCGAACGGCGTGCCGCGGCGCTGATGGGCGATGACGTCGTGGCGACGATCGCGAGCCGCGCAGTTGTGTTTCACGTGAAACACGGTTCCTCGTGGGAGGCGGGGTGGTCGCCGGCGATCGTGCCAGGCTCGCCAGCGGCGGCAAAAGTGGGCCAGATTGCGGAGTTTTTGCGGAGTACGCCGGCGATTGGCGTGGTCTGCGCTCGGGGGGCATCGGAAAACGAGACCCGGGTGTCACGGCGGATCGGCGATACCACGCAAGCGGCGACGGTCTTGCGCATTCCCGGCGAACCGGTGAAGTACGAGTATCGCGTCGTCGACGGTGTTGATCCGCTGGGCTATCTCGGCTCTGCGTCGCTGCGCGAATTTGTGCAATCGGGCCCGCAATCCGCCGATGCGTGGCTGAATGCGACGATTTCCAGCGACTACCCCGACCTCGTGCCGCAGATGGCCGAGCTGTTTCGTCACCCGCGCGGCGGCGATGTGATCGGCTTTGCGGCGGATGACTGGCTTTTGTATCGCACGAACGCGAGCGGCCACGGCTCGGTGCTGTCGAGCGACTGCGTGGTGAGCTACTTTTTCGCGGGGCCGGGCGTGACCGCGGGCGGGAGCGTGCCGTTTGCGCGATCGACGTGCCTGACGCCGACGGTGCTGGAGCTGCTGGGCGTTGCGCCGCCGGCGATGACGGGGCCGTTGGGGGGCGTGAGTGTGAAGTCGGCGTTGATGCGGCAGATGCCTTGAACCAGCCGCGATAAACACCGGCTTGCGTGACTTTTTCCGCGCGACAGCCCACGCTCAACCGCCGGACCGTGTCCGTTTGCTCAGCGTAAGCTGGTCTGCGGCACCATGATCTACTGCGTCAGTTCAAACGTCGCATCCACGGTCACCTTCACTTCCAGTTGTCCGAGGGCGAAGGTGGAGGGCGCGCCGCCGCCGTCCGAGGGGGCGGCGCGGTCGTAGCTGGCCATGTTGTAGGCCATCGGCATGGGGAAGCTCTGCGGCGAGCTTTCGATCAGGCGCAGGGCGCGGCCCACCTTGGAGTTCAACATCGAGGCGATCGACTCGGCCTTCTGCTTCGCGGCCTTTGCGGCGTCGCGGCGGGCGGATTCGCGGTGTTTGAGGATCTCGGAGCTGTCGAAGGTGACGCCGTCGATGGTCGTGGCGCCGGCCTCCATGACGGTGTTGACCAGTGCGTCGAGCTTCGATGCGTCGCGGAGCGTGACGCCGATGGACTTTGTGACGCGGAAGCCGCGGCGCTGATCAAAGCGAATGCGTCCGTATTGATCGCTGTCGTACTCGGGGGAGACGTTCGCGTGGGTGGTTTGCACGTCTTGCGTGGCGACGCCGGCGGCGGTGACAGCGGCGAGCACTTTTCGCACCCGGTCGTCGTGGTCCTTTCGCGCGGCGGCGAGCTCGGCGTTGAAGACCTCGACGCCGAAGCGGAC
>JALHOX010000171.1 GCA_022842805.1 Phycisphaerae bacterium
GAGCGACGTGAAATCTTGGCGCGATCGGCTGACGGGATATCGGCAGACTACGCAGCGCGACCAGTTTTTGATCACGATCCGCAGGGCCGACGCCGCGGACCTGAACGACGCACCGCTCTCGAAGCAGGCGGAGCGCGGTCGGCAGCCGGCGACGCGAGACTGGCTGCGCATGACGAGCATGGCGTTCTGGGATTCGTACCTGCTCGGCGATCCGGCTGCGCAGCAATGGTTGCTGGATGATTTGATCGAAGGGGCGAGCGCGCGGGCGGTGAAGCTGGATTCGAAAAACGTGACGCCGGTCGGCCGGATCATCGCGCCCGACACGCCGGGAGCAGCGCCGCCGCCCTGATGCCGCGAGATTCGTGTCCACTGGCGGCAATAGCAGGCAAAAAGAGAAGAGCCGGCGTTTTGAACAACGCCGGCTCCGGGGGATTCAAGTGGAGTCAGTGACGCGGGCTTAGGCGCCGCGGCGCTTCATTCCCCAAAGGCCCATCAGTGACAAACCCATCAAGCCGAGGGGCAGACCGCCGCAGAGCGACGGCGCCGGCGCGAGCGGCGCCGAGACGACCGGATTCGCCGTTTCGGGTTCGGCGGCCAGCGGGGGCAGGCCCAATCGATCGCGAATCTCCGAGGGAAGATTGGCCACGACGCGCGGCGACGCCACACCCCCTGCGGAAGTCGAGACGACCTGCACGACGGTGGTGTCGGAGTCCTGCTCCAGACCGTCGCTCACCAGCAGGCGGAAGTAGTAGGTACCGGGCTTCAGGGCCTGCCACTGAGAAACCGGATCGTCGAGGCCGGCCAACGGCTGGAACTGATCGACGAATACGGCGGGGTCGACGGTGCCGCCGATGGAGTTCGTCTGCACCCAGCGGTAACGCAGCACGTCGCCGTCGGGGTCGTTGGAGCCGCCGCCATTCAACTGAATGATCCCGCCGACGACCACGGGGCCGGTGAGGTCCTGAATGCTGGCGATCGGCGCGCGATTGGCCGGCAGGGAGGACACCACCTCGATCAGGACGGTGTCGGACGACGGAACGTCGTTGACGTTGTCATCGACCAAAAGACGAAACTCATAGACGCCGACCTGCGTCAAGGTGACTTCGGCGATCTCCGGACGATTCGTCACATCCGGATAGCTCGGGTCGACCCGCACAGGGCCGGCCACCCACTCCCAGGTAAAGGTCAGGTTGTCACGTTCGAAAACCTGCCCGTCCTGCGGGTCGAAACCGATGTTGGTCCCGTCGAAAGTCTGACCGCCGTCGAGTTCAATCGTCGAGCCTGCGGCGATCGTGCGATCGCTACCCGCATCGGCGAACGGGGGCGGATTGGGCCCCAGGAAGCGACTGTCCTTGATCGCGAAGAGAGACTGCGAAAACGTCGCGATTGCATCGAGCTCGGGATCTGCCTCAAACGCGGTCGAAAAGTCGATGAACCAACGGACGTCCCAATTGATGAGCCCGCGCAGGCGGGCCTGATTGCGGCCGTTCCACTGCGGCACGACCCAGAGATACTGCAGCCGACGCTGGTCTTCCACGTTGTCGTCGAAGATGAATGCTTGCGGAAGGAGGATGAACTCCGCCTTGGCCTCGATCAGCGGCGTCGCCACCGGGCTGGGATAGCCGGGCAGCGGCACGAATGTCGCCCGCGGCCGCACGAAGATGTCGAGATCTTCTTCGTCCGGATTCGGGGTGGCGTTCATGTTGCCCTGCATCTCGTCGTCGATGTCTTCGCCGGAAATCGTGAACTCGACGAGGATCACATCGCCTTCCGTGACGATGTCGACATCGGGATCGAACGGGAAGAACAGCAATTGCCCGGTCATCGGGTCGAATTCCAGCAACTCATCGCGTGCGAGGAACCAATCCGGCCCGCTCACGAGTCGCGGCGGCGCGCCGGACTGAGCAAACAGTTCCTGCGCAGACGCCAGCCCGAGAAGCAGCGCGAGTATTAAGTTCGTTCGTCGCATCGTTAACCACTCCTGCGGGCGATCGAGCCCGTCATCCCCCCACCAAACTAATCTTAGCTCGCGCCCACCGTGATCGTTGCCGCCGGCGTAGCGTCCGTCGGGAGATTCAGCAGAAACGTCGCCTGAATCGCCTCGCCCTCAAAGAACTCGTTTCCGCGCTTCACGCCGCCGCCGGTCTTCAGGAACATGCCCGGCGCGAGCGGGTTGCAGTCATAGACGTCGATCTGCGCGAGCGTCTTGCGCCCGGCTCCACGCGTGGCGCCGTCAAACAACTCGCCATCGGTGCCGCTCGGATCGTCCGGCGTGCGCACCAGCTCGCCGTCGATGGTGAAAAAGAATGCCACGCTGTCGCAGGAAATCGGCGGCGAACTGAAAAACAGCACGCGATCGGGAGTGATCAGGGTCCGCGTAACCGTTTCGCCCGCCGGGATGGTCAGCCGCTCCGAGCCGGCCTGGCCCACGCCGTTTCGCACGAAGGTGCCGGGCGGCAACTCAATGACGCCCAGACGCACCGAGCGCACCAGTTGCACATAGCCATCGGACAGCAACTGATCGCCCTGATCCGCGTTGCGGACGCTGTTCACGCCGATCCAGGCGAGAAACGAGACGTTCAGGTCAGCGTCGGCTTCCTGGTTGGTGAGCGAAATGGTCTGCGAACGCCGGAACTGACCGGTCGCTCCGCCGCCGCCGCCGCCACCACCACCACCGCCGTCGCCCCCACCGCCACCGCTGCCCGAGTCACCGCCCAGGACATCTTCGGTGAGGATCAGAAACGCGTTGGGATCGCCGGTCGTGACGCAGCCGGCGAGGATCGTCGCGGCGGCCAAGGCGAGCCTCGTGGCGTACATTCGTCCCATATGCATCTGTTTCAACATCTCGCGTATATCTCGCATGTCACAGATTACTGTTCGCCCACGCCGTAAATCAGGTACGACTCACCCGCACGGGTGCGGCCGCCGCGCGGCGTCGCCCGCGGAGAGCTGAGCAAAAGATCGACGTTGCCGTCGCCATCCACATCTCCGGCGGTGGCGATGCCGAACGAACGGTCGCCCTGCTCGCCGATCGAAGCTCCAAGTTGGTGATCGCTGCCCGCGCCGATGAACACCACACCCGGTAGTTGCGGAGTTCCGATGGCGCTCAGGTTGATCGTGCCGCGAAGCGTCGACGAGCCATAGATCAGGTAGACAACGCCGCACGCCTGTCGATCGATTTCAATCTGGCCGTCGAGGTCGATATCGAGCCGCACCGACCGCTGCGGGGCGGCGATCAGGATGTCGTCCAGCCCGTCGCCGTCGAAGTCGCGAATGCCGGCCACGCGGGTTCCCGCGAGGTCGCCCTCCGCCTCGCCCACGAACGTGACGCCCAGATTGCGGCTGGGGATCTCCGCCAGCGGAATCTCGGCCTCGGTCAGGTTGATCGTCTCGCGTCCGCCGAAGAAGACCGTGGCGCCGCCGCGGCGATTGTTGACGAAGGCCGAGCCGATCACGATGTCGCCGATGCCGTCGCCGTTGAAGTCGCCGGCCGAATCCTGCGACTCGCCCAGGCGATCGCCCGGACTGCCGATGACGCGAATGCCGTCAAACACTCGGGAACCGCTGGGATTGCCGGAGTTCAGCGGGAGGCCGAGCTCTTCCAGGTTGAGGTCGGCGCCGCGCATCAGATCGCGAATGCGGCCAAAGACGATGAACACCGCGCCGGAGCCGTTGTTGCTCAGGGGGCTGCCGATGCCAATATCGTCGATGCCGTCGTCGTTGAAATCCGTCACGCGCACCGCATTGCCGACGCGAGCACCGGCAAAACCGCCGTAGAAGCGCGTGGTCTTCGCCGAATCGGGCGGGCCGCCCGAATCGGCAACCTCTGAGCAAGGCGGCCCATCGATCGTCGCGATGTAACCCGGCGAGAAAGCTCGTCCCTCATCGGGATCGAGCCGCCGATCGTCCAGGATGAAGTGGTACGGGCCGGAGTGCGGGATCGCCCGCTCATCGGTGTTGGCCGTCGGTCCGCCATACGTCGGCGAGGCCACCGGGCCGCCCGCGAGCGACCAGAGGTAGGTGCCGTTGCCGGTGTTGTTGTAATAGACGCTCACGCCGCCGGCGCCCGCCACCGGCGAGAGCACGTTGATCGAGCAGGCCTGCGAGTCGCGGTTGGGGACCGAGATGATGATCCCGTCATATTCGTAACGATCGAGAAACTCGCCGCACTGATCATTGAAGTCGATGGTCGAGATGCGACAGCCGAGGCGCTGCCCCGAAAGGCGAAACGGGCCGCCCGGAATATGCTGATAGAAGTACGTGTCGTCGTCACCGGTGATCGACTCGGGCGCCTTCGGTCCGTAGAAGCCTTCCGGGCAAACGCACGGACTCGGATTTCCCGGGATCAGGCAACTGTCGCCGGCGCCCACCTGTTCGATGGTTCCGATGTCGGCCAGGTCGATCGGATTGCGGCCCGGAAAACCGATGTCCGGTCGCAGAGTCGCGCCCGCCATGATGATGACCGCGCCGGAACGGAAGTAGCCGTCCGGGTCGAGGCTGTTGCTGTCAAAATTCAGATTCAGCGAATCCGTGAACGGGAGGCCGAAGGCCACTTCACGCACGCCGTCGCGATCCCAGTCGTCCAGCGAGGTGATCGCGGTGATGCCGCGGCTCGGGCGAATCGGATCGCGGACCTCGGGCACGCCGGTGAACACATCACCGCGGAATAGCACGCCCGTCGAGTTCAGATTGACACGGCCCGAGAACCGCTCGGCCCGACCGTAGACCAGGTACGCCTCGCCGACGCCGGTGCGCTGCAGATTGAACGCATAGTCCGGGCGGCCGAACTGCGAGACGAGGATGAAGTCTTCGAAGCCGTCGTTGTCGATGTCGTTGATGGAAGCCACGCGCGAGCCGCAGTTGTCGCGCGGGTTGAAGCCCTCGAACACCGCGCCGCGCAGGGCCGAGGTCGGCAGTTCGATATCGCGCAGATCGATCTTGCCGGCGAGACGATTTCGCAGGCGGATCGTGCCGGGGGCATAGACCGGGAAGGTGCCCAGCCCGTCGCTGACGATCGCCAGAATGCGATAGGTGCCCGCGGCGAACGAGGCGGTCGGCAAATCAAAGGTGAACGTGTCGCCCGTCTGCGAGTTGCTCTCGCGCAGCAACACTTCATCGCCGTCGGGGGTCGAGTCGGGGTCGAGGAAAATGCGAACGCTGACCACGCTGTCCGGGTCGCTGACCGACCAGGCAACGTTAAAGCTCGGGTTGACGTCCAGCGTGCGATCGAACGTAAAGCTGTCGCGCGGCGAGGTGAAGAAAAGGTCCGGCGCCTGATTCACCGTGATCCGACCGGTGGCGTAGTCGAACGCCACGATCGATCCCACTTCGCGCTGCCGCACGCCGATGAAGTAGCGCCCCGCCGCCAGCCGCGTGGTGTTGATCACCAGGCTGGAGGTGGTCAGCGGCAATTCACCCTCAATCAGTGTTTCATTGCCGTTGTTCGGATTTTCGTCCGCATCGAGAAAAACCTCGAGCCGCGCCAGCGTCGACCGGGCCACGTTGCGCCAGGCGAGTTCGACCGGCGTGCCGCCGGTGATCGAAAAGTCGCTGACGGGCGCCAGCACATCGACCAGCGGCGTCGCGCCGAGCTGGGCGTTGTCGCCGGTGGTGCCGGAGATGAACTCCTCCGTCAGGACGGCCTGCGGACACCCGGTCAGCAGCGCCAGCGCCGCGGCGGATCCGGCGACCAACAGCCCGCGCATTGCGCCGCGGAATAGAGTCGCGCCCATTCGTCTATCCTGGATTCGGTATTGCATGCGATCCATCTCGGGTTCGGCCTCTGCGCGATGCGCTAGCTTCCGGAGTTCGAATTCGTGTTCGAAACGCTGTTGGACGAGCGGCGAATGAACGCAAACACCTGATATCCAGACGATGTCGCGCTGGATTCGTCGACCACGAAGGTGATCGTGTCGCCGCAGGAGTAGTTCACGCCGTCGTCTTTGAGAATGACGCCCAGCGGCTCAACTTCGATAAAGGGGGCGTTGGCGTCGCCGTTGCCCAGACGCACCAGAGCGCCGATGGCGTCGGCGTCGGTCACGTCGCCCAGCGTCATTTCGTCCACCGGGCAGACCAGCGCCTCGCCGACGTCGGAGACGCCCGGATCGATGATGTTGTTGATGGTTTCGACATCATTACCGCCGGTGCGATAAGACACCTGCATCTCGACCGTGCGCGAGGTGCGATTCTCGAAACGCACTTCGATGGACGGCGCTTCGCCGGGAATTTCGGCCGCGCCGGTGTTCCCGAGGCCGATCGAATTCAAAAATTCCTCGTCAAACAGCGAGAGCACTTGCCCGACGCAACCCGCCTGAAGCAGGCCCGCCGCCGCCAGACATCCGAATGTGACCCGTCGTCGCATCGTCACCACGCACTCCTGCCTAGCGTCCGCGAATGATTCGAACGCGAATCACGTAGTTTACGTTGGCCCCATCGTCGCCGTTGCCCGCCGCCGCTTCGTCGATCGTGACGTCGATCACGTTGCCGCAGAAGAAGTCCTCGCCGTTGACCAGCGCGGTCCCCGCTTAATTGACGTCGACGTCGCCGTCGGCCTCAGTCACGACGGCCGCGAGCGGCGTATACGCAAAGGCGTCGTCGGTGATGCCCAGCGTCGCGAAATTCACGTCACAGGAAAAGGTGATGTTGCGCGCCTCGCCCGGGTTGATCGCACGGTCGAATTCCTCGATCCCCTCTGCCAGGGCATCCGGATTCTCGCCCAGGATCACATTGAAGGTCACGGGAAATTCGGTCTCGTTTCGGAGGTTCACGATGCTCCGCCCCGTCGGCCCGCGCAGCGAGGTCACGTCGAGGCCGAGGTTCGCGAACAGATCGTCCGAAAAGAGATCCAGCCCGATGGCGCAGCCGCCGCTGCTGCCCAGCGCCGCCGCTGACATTCCGATCGCACCGAGCATCGTCCGCAAACTACGTCGCATCTCACGCTCCGACTCGCGCCGCCGGCGGCCGCGTTGCACGGCCGCTCGCCACGCATCCATTGTTAGCGAACGGATCAAACTCAAAAGTGTCTCAGCCGCCCGACGCGACCGAAACCCGCGTCGAACACCAGCTCAATACTTCAGCACGCTGTGCACCGGCATGTCTCCCAGCCGGGCACGACCGCTCAGTCCGGTCAGCTCAATCAACACCGCGACCCCGACCAGTGCCGCTCCGCCGCCGCGCACCAGTTGAACGCACGCCTCCAGCGTTCCGCCCGTCGCCAAAACGTCGTCCACCACCAGCACGCGCTGCCCCGGCCGCAACGCATCGGCGTGAATTTCGAGCGAATCGGTGCCGTACTCCAGCGCGTAGCTCTCTTTCCGCGTCGCCCGCGGCAGCTTGCCGGGCTTTCGCACCGGCACAAAGCCCACCGCCAGCGCCTTGGCCGCGGCCGTGCCAAAGATGAACCCGCGCGACTCCGCCCCGACCACAATCTCCACACCCTTGCCGCGGAAGGGCTGAACCAAGAACTCAACCGCCAGCGCCAAAGCCGAGGGATCGGCCAGCAGCGGCGTAATATCTTTGAATCCCACCCCGGGCTTCGGAAAATCCGGCACGTCGCGAATAAACCGGCGCAGCATCGTTCCGTCGACTACGGAGTCCACACGCGTCTCCTGCGCCGCTGCGCGCCCAAGGCCCTGGCCGTCGGAACCATCGTCCGCTAATCCGTGGGAGGATCGCCGCGCCGGCGATTCAACTCGGTCCCACGAAGCGGGAGCGGATGCTAAGGGAGCATCCACCCGGTCGCAACGGTTGCGCGAAATCAGCCGCGCCGACTCCGCGCAACGCCGGCTCCGACCCAAACCGCGCTGCCGCTGATCCGCGCCGCGACCACCACCAAGCGGCCCTCGAGCGTCGCGCAGATGGCCCATATCCATCGCACCCATTCAACTGCCGCCGCCGGCGGTCCGAAGCAACAAGGTCGCGCGGCGGCGACTCGCCCCGTATCGGACGTGTCAGCCCCGCGCCGGGTTCCGGGAGCGAAATGTCGGCGTCAACACTGATCTGGGTCGTCGGGCTGCTGGCGGGCACGTTGGTGCTCGCCGGTCTGACGCGTTCGGCCACCGTCAGCGGCAAGCTGATGGACCAGTATTCCAAGGTGCTGCGCACCGCACGCGAAGAGCGCCGCGCCCAGTTGGAAGCGCAAAAAGACGCCGAGTAATCAAGCCGAAATCGCCCCGTTCACGTCAGGCCGGCCCACTTCTCATCCGCTACTCGCGATCGGCATTGAGGCAGAAGCGCAGTCGCTCATGCGCCCGCGCACGCATCATGTGAACCGCGCCTGACGAGCGATTCAGCCGCTTCGAAACATCGTCGATCGACAGCCCTTCGAGGTCATACAGCCGAACCACTTCGGCATAGCGCTCCGGAAGCGTCGCGATGGCCGACTCCAGTTGGCTGATGGCTTCGCGCCGCCCGACGCTGCGGCTGGGCGTGGCGCTCTCCTGATCCAGCGTATCCAGCAGCCCCGTCATCGATTCTTCGCGCGTCGAGGGCTTAATCCGATCGCGCGGCTGCGGCTGCTTCAGCCGCTCCAGCGAACGGATCGCGTCGCGGAGGTTGTTCTGAGCGATTCGCAGCAGCCAGGCCCGAAACGGCGTACCCCGAGCCGGGTCAAAGTTGCGGATTTGAAGGAACGCTTCGAGGTAGGTGACCTGCATTACGTCAGCCGGCTCGAGCGCCGCCCGCCAGATCTCCTGGATTTGCAGGCTGCGTTCGATCGAAGGGCCGTGCAGCCGCAGGAGTTCGGTCAGGGCCTCGGTGTCGCCGACGACCGCGGCCGCAATTAACTGAACTTCGTCTTGCTCGGGCATGGCGGTGAGTCACCGGTGGGTGGCGGGTACGAAACCTTGCCCATGATACGTCCGCGCGGCAAGTACGCGACGGGGTGGTCCGGCGGGCCTGTTAATCTTCGAGTTGGGAATTTGGGAAAGATTTTTTCACATCGGGTTGACATACCGTATCTGGTATAGTAGCTTCGCGACGTAACAATGGTTAGTACGATTGGGTCCCGAGGCGCGGTGAGCCCAAGTGTCCGAAACCTAGTTGCCGCGGCTGGCCAAGTCTGAGAGTTCGGGAGCAAAAAGCGGACGGATCGAGCGTTGAATGCGATGTCCGTATTGCAAGGCAAACGACGACAAGGTGGTCGATTCTCGCGCCACGGACGGCGGACGTTCTATTCGCCGGCGGCGGGAATGCCTCGGCTGCGAGCGCCGCTATACGACCTATGAGCGGCTCGAAGAGGGTGTTCGGCTTCAGGTGATCAAGCGCGACGGCACGCGCATGCCCTATGAGCGGGCCAAGCTGAACGAGAGCATTCGACAGGCCGCCTACAAACGGCCGATCA
>JALHOX010000172.1:0-3212 GCA_022842805.1 Phycisphaerae bacterium
GCTCAAACTTCTCCCGCGCCTGGCTGACCTCGCACCAGGATTCAAAGTCGTAGGAGTTGTAGTGGCCGTCTTCGACCGCTACGACCTCGACCTGATCGCGATACAACAGCGTTAAAGCGCGTTTCGCATTCACCACGCGCACGGCGAGATAGTGCCGATTGAGCATCAGCACGCTCGAAGCCAAGGCTGGGGAATCTGCGACGACGCCTGCCACCACGAATGCGTCCCTCTCTTACTTTACGAACTCCAGACCTGACCCCAAATTCTAGTGGTTTTCACGCGCCTCTGCAACAATTTTCCGCCGTGTGAAGCGGTTCTTAACCGAAGTTTTGCGCGGTTTTGTCAGAGAGATTGCGGCAATCTGTCGGGGACGATCGGTTCGCGATCGGGGCGGTGTGGCCGGGGAGCTCGGTGTTGCCGGCGATGGGCGGCGGGCGGGGGGCGCTGACGCGAAGAAAACGAGCGAATCGCGGCGAGCCGTGATATTCAACCGCGCGTGAGTTTGAGCAGTCTCTGATCGACCGGAAGCGCGCGAGGAGCCGAGATTTTGATGTCGCGAAACTCAGGGTGGAGTGGGTTGATCAGGTAATTCCAATCGCCGGATACCACGGCGCTCGGCACGCGCAGCACGAGCGCGCTCTTGGCCTCGAGCCATGCGCGGCCGATGAGGGTTGTGGCTCGAATCGATGCGTTACTGGGCCAGTTTGTCGGTAGTTCGTCGGAAGCGACTGTGGTGAGATTCGCCACTGAAATTTCCGCGGTAATCAACCGGAACGCATGGAGCTTCTCAGAAAACTGGAGATGAACCAGGCACTCGAGAATCGCAAGCGGAGTGGAACTTGCCGTGTACACCACCGGATGGCCCGGTGGGTTCCATCGCCCCCCGTACTCGGCGGCCCCAGTTCCCGAAAATGCGGAATCCGTGAACCTATGGTGGACCACCCGTGAGACGGTGATCGTCACGGATAGATGCCGTGCTCAAGCTGATGGACGAGTCGCTCCACATCTCGGGCGCCCACTTCAGTCCGGATCATGTCCAGCGGTCGTCGCCCGTTAAACGCAAGAGCGGGCATTCGCAGCCATTGGCGGGCAGCGTCCTGGTCGCCGTCGAACAGAGCGCACACGCAATCGAAGACGCGACGCCCGCGGGCGATCCGATCAGATTCGTCGACCGTTAGTCGGGCTCGCGATTTCGATTCGCGGATTCGAAGAAACTTCGTTGCCTCATCAAGGGGCATGCCGAATTGCCGAGCCAAGGCGCGAACCGCAGTGCGCGGCAGACCATTTTCGACCTGGTCGACGCGCAATTCGGCGGGCGCGGTCTGTGCCGCGCCACCCTTCGTCGGGCGAATCGTCGATGTCGATCGCGTCGACTGCGAACGCCGCGGCTTTGTTGGCGGGGCCGTCAATTGATTCCGCGCTGCTCGTTTCGCAGTTTGCGCCATCGCTACTCCACCGTCACCGACTTCGCCAAATTCCGCGGCTTGTCCACATCGCAACCGCGCAGCACCGCCGCGTGATACGCCAGCAATTGCAGCGGAATCACCGTCAGCAGCGGCTGCAGCGGCTCCGGCGCAGGCGGGACATAGATCACGTGTTCGGCGATCTCGGCGATGTGCTTGTCGCCTTCGGTCGCGACGGCGATGACCGTGCCGCCGCGGCCGCGGACCTGTTCGATGTTGGTGATGACCTTGTCATACCAGTGGCCGCGCGGGGCGATCACGACGACCGGCATTCCCTCGTGAATCAGCGCGATCGGGCCGTGCTTCATCTCCGCCGCGGGCAGTCCCTCGGCGTGGATATAGCTGATTTCCTTGAGCTTGAGCGCGCCTTCGAGCGCCACCGGATACTGAATGCCGCGACCCAGATACAGCCAGTTGCCCTGATCGATGTACTGCTCGGCGATGGCGTGCGTCTGCTCGCTAAGGCGCGGCAGCATCTGCTGAATCGTGTCGGGGATCTTCGCCAGCGCTTGCAGATATTCCGCGCACTCGCCGTGACCCATGTTGCGGCGACGGGCGAGCTGCAGCGCCATCATGGTCAGCACGGTGATCTGACCGGTGAAGGCCTTGGTGCTGGCGACGCCGATTTCGGGGCCGACGTGCAGGTAGACGCCGGCGTCGGTCTCGCGTGCGATGGTCGAGCCGACGGCGTTAACCACGCCCAGCGCCAGAGCGCCGCGCTCGCGGGCCTCACGGATGGCGGCGAGCGTGTCGGCGGTTTCGCCCGATTGCGAGATGGCAACGATGACGGTGCCGTCTTCGATCACCGGATTGCGATAGCGAAACTCGCTCGCATACTCGGTTTCACAGGGGATGCGGGCCAGCGTCTCAAAGAGATACTCGCCGATCATGCCCGCGTGCCAGGCCGTGCCGCAGGCCGAGAAAATAAAGCGTTTGGCGCGGATGAGCTCGCGCGACATGTTCGCGAGGCCGCCCAGCACGACGCGTCCGCCGTCGAGGTCGATGCGGCCGCGAATGCAGTTGCGCAGCGACTCGGGCTGCTCAAAGATTTCCTTGCTCATGAAGTGCTTGTGGCCGCCGAGCTCGAGCTGCTCAAGCGTCCACTCGATGGCTTCGACCGCCTTGGTGACCGGCGCGGCGTCGAGCGTCGTCGTGCGGAAGCCTTCGCGGTTGATCGTCACCACTTCGTTGTCGGAGAGGTAGATCACGCGCGAGGTGTGCTGCACGATGGCCGCCGCGTCGGACGCGATCAGCATTTCGTCGTCACCGACGCCGACGATCAGCGGGCTGCCGCGCCGCGCGGCCACGATCGTCCCCGGCTCGTCAACGTGGATCACGGCGATGCCGAAGGTGCCGCGCACTTCACGCAGCGCTTTGCGGACGGCGTTTTCGAGATTGCCGTCGTAGAACAGCCCCACGAGCTGGGCGAGGCATTCCGTATCGGTCTCACTCTTAAACTCGATGCCCTCGCCCTCCAGGTATTGGCGAAGGACGCGATAGTTCTCAATGATTCCGTTGTGGACGAGCGCCAGCTTTCCGCTGCGATCGCGATGCGGGTGCGAGTTTTTCTCACACGGGGCGCCGTGAGTGGCCCAGCGCGTGTGGGCGATGCCGATCTGGGCGTCGCTGACGTCTTTGTCCAGCACGGCTTCGAGCGCCGAAATGCGCCCGACGGCCCGCCGGACGCGCAACTCGCCATCGCGGATGACCGCCAGACCGGCCGAGTCATAGCCGCGATACTCGAGCCGC
>JALHOX010000172.1:3222-8685 GCA_022842805.1 Phycisphaerae bacterium
AGCCGCTTCAGGCCCTCGATCAAGATGGGGCGCGCGTCGCGCTGACCGACGTATGCAACGATTCCGCACATGTGGGGGGCGTCCTATTGGGGACCGTGTCCAATAACCGATCGCGATTGTATCGGCGATATCCAGCATACGTATCGACCGGCCGAGCGGTGCGATTTCTGCGCGGCCGGATTTCCCGACGTCTAAGGGAGCCGAGTTTCGCTCGGGCCGATGAAAATCCGAGCAGGGGCCGCCCCTGCGAGCCGATGAACTGGGCAGGAGATACCGAGAGTGGAGGAAAGACAGACTATGACGAACCCCGCGCAACCGACCGGCGCAGTTCCGACCGTGCTGAAATCGCAGCTGTTGAACGAAGACCCCGATCTGGCGGACGTCGTCGAAGAATTTATCGAAGGGCTGGATGATCGGATCGCCGAAATGCGGGCCGCGTTCAAGGCCGCGGATTCTGCGTCGCTCGCCACACTCGCCCACCGCCTCCGCGGCGCGGGCGGTTCCTATGGCTATCCCGAACTGACCACCGCCGGGGCCGAAGCGGAGCGGCAGTGGAAGCAGGCCGACCTGACCAACGCCGAGCAGTGGATCGGGCGCATCGAAGAACTCGCCAAAGCGGCCCGCCGCGGATTGCCCGACGCAAACTGATGGGTTGGGGCAGGGGGCTGCGGGGGGGCGATTTTCCAGAAGCGAAAAATCTCCGACAGGCAGTGCCGGGAACCGCCGCCACACGGCAATTAAGGCGAATCAGCCTCAAACTCTCATTTCAGCGACGATCGCACACTCCGATGCCCGCGCGCAAGAACATGCTCCGCACCAGGCCGATCGGCAGCCCCACGACATTGGAAAATTCGCCCTCAATCCGCTCGACCAGCCGATCGCCCACGTCCTGAATTCCGTACGCACCGGCTTTTCCCTCCCAATCGCCCGATGCGAGATACGCCTCGCGCAGGGCGCGATCGTCGCGCATCCAGACCACCGTACGGGCCGTGCGAAAATCGACGTAGTCCCCCGCTTCGGATGCACGGAGGAGTGCCACGCCAGTAAACACATCGCTCGGTACGCCGGCCTGCAGCTCCAGCATCCGCCGCGCGTCCGCCATGTCGCTCGCCTTGTTCAGGATCTCCCCGCGACAGCTCACCAGCGTGTCGGCGGCCAGCACCCACCGCCGCGGGTGCGTTGCAGCGACAGCCCGCGCCTTGAAGTTCGCCACCGCCGCCGCCCATTGATGCGGCGGGACGATCGGCGGTTTTCGCTCGGGTTCGCGATAGGGGCTGACGACCACTTCGAACGGCACGCCCATGGCCGACAGCAGCTCCCGACGACGCGGACTCGCCGAGGCGAGGATCAGCGGGGCGGCGATGGTCGGCGGCGGGTGGTCGATCACCGAAAGTCACCTGCTTACATGAATTGCATCGGTTGCGCGCGTTCGGCGGCGTCTGTCGACCCGTCCAATGCAGCCTTCGCCGCCGCGTCGCCAGCTCCGCATCGCAGTGTAAATGCGCTGATTCGGTTCGACACCCCGCGGTCGAGCGTCTCCCGCACGACCCGCTGCCGCAGGTCGCGCCGCGACGTCCCGTAGCGAAGTCTAGGCCCGCCCTCCTACGCAAAAAGGCCCGCGGCCGACGACACCTCCCCGTTGTCGCCGACCGCTGAATTCCTCCCCTCCGTATCTTCACCCCCCGGATCCCCCCAAAGCGAGATTCCCCCGCTACCTCGGCATCAGCATCGCCACGAATCCCGCAATGTCGCCCACGCTGATGACGCCGTCCTCATTGGTATCGGCGGTCATCATGTCGCAGGCCGGGAAATGCGCGGCGTAGCCGCTCGGATCGGTCAGCGCCATCACAAAACCGCTGATGTCGCCGACGCTGATATAGCCGTCACAGTTGGTGTCGCCCAGGAGCACGAGCTCGCCGATCGCCGCGGTCTGCACGCGATAGGAGTCGAACATCGTGCTCGTGTCGAACCGCGACCAGACAGAGAGCGTGGCGCCGTCGCCGACAGCGTGGAGGGCGACCGCCGCGTCGCCTTCCGGCGCCGCACCAATCGCGAATGCCGGCGAATCCAGCACCACGCCCTGTTCGCTGACGCGCGTCGCATAGATATCCGTGCGCGCGTCATAAAAGGTCGCCTGATTTCGCTGATCATCCCACGCCACGACGAACGTCAGCCCGTCCCAAACCACCGTCGGACGAAGCTGTCGACCCGGCGCCTCGGCGATCGTGAAATAGCCCGGCCCAAAGGTGCCGTCCGCGTTCATGATGCGGCCGGCGATGAAGTTGTTGGCGTTCGAAAGCGTGTTCATCCGCCAAACCAGCAGATACTTGCTGCCCGAAAACGCGAGGTCGAGGTCGCCGCTGCCGCCCGCCACCGGCGTCGGATTGACCGCCTGCGTCACCGCGCCGCCCGGCGTGACGCGGGCCATGATCGCGTCGCCCTGACTCGAATCGTGCGACCACTGCGAATGGGCCGTCACAAACCACTGCGAACCATCGCTCCGCACGCGCGGCGCGCCGCTCACATAGTTGCCGCCGAGGTAAAGGCCGCTCGCGCCGTCGAGCACCGCGCCGCTCGTCCCGTCGATGCGATTCGCGAAAAGGAAAATGTTCTGCGGATAGGTCCCAAACCGAGCGCCCGCGACCAGGAAATCGCCATTCAATGCGCCGACCGCGGCGTTAAAACCCGTCATCACCAGGAACGGCGCCGCGTCGATCATCGTGCCGTCCGCCGCGAAGCGCCGCGCGAAAATCTGCGTCGGCGTCAGGCCACTCGGCCCCGCGCTCCACGCCGCGAGATAAAGCTCGCCGTTCCAAGCCAAACCCATCCGGCCGATCGTCGGCCCGCGGCCGATCTCGATCGGCTCGGCCAGAGTCGGATTGCCCATCGGCGACAGGAAATGCACCAGCACGCGGTCGTCGTTGGCCGCTTCGCTCACAAAGCCGACCGCCGTCTGACCGCCGGGGCCGCCGGCGATCTCGGGGTTGCGCTGGTTCGTCGTGCTGGTCGATACGCAGCGATCGCTCCCCGGGACATTCGCCGCCGACACCGGCAGCGCAAAGACGTTGTTGTCGCTGCCCAGCGCCACGCGCGAATCGTTCCAATACACGCTAATGCCGCCGCCGGTGCGCGGAATCAGCGTCGGGTCATAGGCGTTGTTGACCGTCCCGCCGATGACGATCGGCAGCAGCACACCGAGACCGGGGTCGACCACGCTCCCCGCGTTGTTGATGCGAATCGTGCGGAGCTGATCGGAGTAGCCCCACTCCAGCCACCACTGCGTGCCGTCGTGAGCGAGGTTGATGTGGTTGTAGGTGCTGAAATCCGGCAAAATCAGCGTGCCGTTCGGCGTCAGCAGCGTTCCCGTCGCGGTCATGCGCGAGCCGACGAGCTTGGTGAAGTCGCGAATCCAAGTGACGTAATACTCGCTGCCGTTGGTCGCGATCGTCTGGCTCGGCACATTGAACGAAGCGCCGATCGGCTGACCATTCAGCCCAACCCGCCGCGCCTTCGAAGTCGTGCTGTTGTTCCAATCCGGCCCGACCGCCAGATACTCGCCATTCGCCGCCAGCAGCGTCGTGCCGCCATACACCCAGTCATTGAGCACGATCGGCGACGCGTCGAGCAGTTGCCCGTTCGCGCCGATCCGTTGGCCGCCGAGAAACGTGCCGTAGCCGTCGTTGTGATAGACGCACCGCGTAATCAGCCACTGCCCGCCCTGGCCGCTGAGATTCAGGCCGATGGAGTTCGGCTCAAACTGCATCGGCGGCAGGGTGATCGCCGGCGTATCGAGAATCTGCCCGCCCGGCGAAACCCGCACCGCGCGAAGCTGATCGGCGAAGTAGCCGCCGGTCGGGTCTTGCGACACATACAGCACCAGCCAGTTCTCGCCGTTCCACGCCACCTTCGGCCGCTGCTGCACGCCCAATCCGCCGGCGATGACGAACGGGCACATATCCAGCGGAGCGCCGCTGGCGTCGAGCCGCATGCCGAAGATGTCGGCGTCGCTCTGAATGGTCTGCCCGCCTCCATCGCGTCCGCGATAGTCGGTCCAGGCAACGAGATGCACATCGCCGCCGCGCGCGATCGATTGCTGCGCCTGACTATTCACCGCCGGCGCAATGGCGGAATCGCCGGGCAAATGGGGCAACAACGTAACCGCGGGGGGCACCGCAAACGCGGCAGAGGCGACCAAGCTCAGCACGGCGGATCGAGCAGCTCTCACGACAGACCTCCTGTTCGAACATCGCGAACCACCGGCAGGTCGAACTCGATATGCGAGTTAACGACCAGCATATCAACAAATGCACCCGACGCAACCCGGCGGTGCGAAAAACTGGGAAAAAACCGTTTACGAAGAGGAGGCACGCCGGGGCGGGGAAATACAGCCCAGCCAGTCCTGTTCCCGAAGAGCCGCAGGCTTCAGCCTGCGCGGACGCCGGTACGCTCACCTCAACTTTTGGTGCAATGCCGACGCCTTTCGCGGCGGCAAGTCTCGGCCCCCGGGTGGCATGGGTCACGGTACTCCGTGACCCGTGCGGTCACCCCCGCCGAGAGCGATCGGCACCCGGATGCATAGCCATCAGGAATGGCTTGTAAACCGGTTTGCAGAAGGCAAAGGCGGTGCCGGGCGGGGGTTCGGCGGAGAGCGCTCGAAATTCTGCTTATCTCCCATGAAGCTGAGCTAGTGGTGGATCTCGAGATTGGGTAACGCTTTCCAAAGCTCCTTCAGCCCCGCGTCGGTGACATGCGTGACAGAGAGGTCCAGCGTGGTGAGCGTCTTGAGCGGGGAGTCGGGTCGTGCCAGCGCCTTCAGCCCGGCGTCGGTCACCTGCGTGTAGCCAAGGTCCAGCGTCGTGAGCGACTTGAGCGGGGAATCGGGCCGTGCAAGTTCCTTAAGCCCATCGTCGGTCACATCCGTGCCAGCGAGGTTCAGCTCGGCGAGCGACTTGAGTGGGGAGTCGGGTCGTGCCAGCGCCTTCAGCCCGGCGTCGGTCACCCGCGTGAAGCCGAGCAACAGCTCGATGAGCGACTTGAGCGGGGAGTCGGGTCGTGCCAGCGCCTTCAGCCCGGCGTCGGTCACCCGCGTGCCGGTGAGGTCCAGCTCGGCGAGCGACTTGAGCGGGGAATCAGGTCTTGCCAGCTCCTTCAGCCCGGCGTCGGTCACCCCCGTGTAGCCGAGGAACAGCGTGGTGAGCGACCTGAGCGGTGAGTCAGGTCGAGTCAACTCTTTCAGCCCGGCGTCGGTAACTTGCGCGGTGCCGAGGTACAATGCGGTGAGTGCCTTGAGCGGGGAGTCCGGTCGTGCCAGCCAAGCCAAGCCTCGATCGGACAGGAGGTCGTCGTTGAAAGTCAGATCGCGCACCTCCGACAGTTGAGCAGGATGAATCGGGAACGATTCAGGGAGTTTCAACTTGCTTCTGATCGTACGCTCCACCAGTGCGATCTGCTCGCGCAGCTCGG
>JALHOX010000172.1:8695-9328 GCA_022842805.1 Phycisphaerae bacterium
GGGGCAATCCTCCAACAGGGACGAGGCGCCGACAACCGGCGGGCTCTCGGGGCGCTGCGCGACGAAGTTGGTGACCAACTCGCGCAGAGCGCGGCTGGAGAGCCAGCGCTCGCCATGCTCGGTGCTGAGCACATATTTGCAGGGTCGATGGGGATTCAGCCGCAGGAGCAGTTCAGGCCAGCGCGCCTCTTCTCGGGAAGCGCGAGGGCGCTGCGACGACTCATCTTCCGCGCCGACAACACCCGACGCACCGATAGCGGCTTGTTTTCCGCGCGCCTGCTCCAGCGAGGTCGGTCGTGTTTCGTCCAGATGGTTGTAGAAGACCTCGATCGGATTAGACGCGCGCCGCTCGTTCGCGGGCCTGGACTTCTCGGCGATCCAAAGCGCAAGCATCCTCTTGCAAAACGACTCATCGCGCGCGAACTCATCGACAACGCGCTTGTCGAGATAGTCGAGCAGCGTGCGCTGCACGAGACAAAGGCCCAGGAAATCCGGCGGCTGAAGTTTCTGAATCTCCGACGGGTCTTTGCCGCCCACCGGTGGGCGCAAGCGCTGATCGACGAGCAGTGTATTGATCCGGCGGACCAGCGAGCGTGGGCCGAATTCCGTCGTTTCGCCGAGGTGGTCGCGAAT
>JALHOX010000173.1 GCA_022842805.1 Phycisphaerae bacterium
GGCGCCTGCCACGGCGCGGAGCGGCGGGCGCGTGCCGCGCATCGCCCCGCCGCCGGCGCGTTGGGAGACACCGGCGCTGGCGGCGTGTCTGGCGCTGGGTGTGGCGTGGGCGGGCGGATCGGGGCTGCGGATGCTGGCGGAGGGGGTGGTTTCGCAGGCGTCGTTTTGGATGTCTGCGGCGGCCGCGACGGGCATCGTGGTGGCGGCGCTGGCGGGGGCGGCGCTGGGCGGAGCGCGGCCGAGCCTGCTCTGGCCGATCGGGTGGTTTGTTGCGATCGGCGTGGCGACTGTGGGTGTCGAGTCGCGCTCGCAGGCGCCGCTGATTTTGGCGCTGCTGGCGGCTGGGGCGGCGGTGGCTTGCGCTCAGCGGCTGTCTGGCTACGCGCATGTTGTGGGGCACGGGCCGCACGCGGTGGTGTCGGCGGTGGTGGTCGGGCTGGGGGCTGCGTGTTTGATGCGTGCGCCGGAGGTCGGCGGCCGGGGCGGGGTGGAGTGGGCCGCGATGGACATCGAGCCCGGGCGCGGGGTGGGCGGCGAGCGGGCGGACGGGCCTTCGGCGACGGAGGAGATTGCGCGTGTGTTTGACGAGGTGCGACCGCGGCTTGCGCATGGGGTGTTGGCGCTGGATGAGCTAGACCTTTCGGGCGAGCCGGTGGATGCGCTGCTGTTCGCGACCGAGGGCGCCCCCCTGCCCGGTGCGATTCGGCTGCCAGCGTCGTGCGACCGGGCGCGGGCGATGCGCGTGATTCGTCGGGCGTGGTCGACTGTGCGGGCGGGCGGGCGCGTGGCGATTGCGCTGCCGGCAGATGATTGGGTGGAGCCGTTCATCGACCAGTTTGTGCGGCGGCGGCGGCACGAGACCGGGAGCGCGTGTTATGTGCTGCGGGTCGAGGGCGAATCCGCCGCGAACGAGAGCGGGGTCGGCGAACTCGCTGAGGGCGAGGGCGCGAACGCGGCGGCGGTCTTTTTGATTGCGGGCGGCGGTGTGCCGGAGTGGTTGCAGGCGCGAGCGCCGCGGGCGCGGCTGACGCTGTTCCCGGTGGTTTCGGCGTCGCAGTTTCGGGCGGTTTGGCGCGAGTTGCGCGGGAACGGCGGGCGCTGAGCCGCGCGTGCGCGGACCGCGGCCACGCCGGTAGCAGGACCGAACGGTCGTTGGATAGGAGCGGCGCAGCGGGGTGAAGGCACTGCTCGCGAAGCATTGGCGCCGAGCGGTTTTGTGGGCAAATCGGAGCGGCGACGAGCGGGGCGCGGCCGCGCGGGCTGAAGCCCGCGGCTCCTTTACACGATGCGCCACCCCTTGTTCTATACTGCGACACTCCCCGACTGGTCGGGCATCAAAAGACTCAGCGATGTCGCCGCGCGTGCGTGGTCGGGCGTCGCCTGTTCAGGAGCGAGATTCGTGGCTCACGTTGAATCTGTCGTCATCATCGGCTCCGGCCCTGCCGGCCTGACCGCCGCCATTTACGCCGCTCGGGCTAATCTGCGGCCGCTCATGTTTGAGGGCTTTTCGGCGGGCGGGCTGATTCCCGGGGGGCAATTGATGTTCACGACGGAGGTCGAGAACTATCCGGGATTTCCGCATGGGGTGATGGGCCCGGAGATGATGAAGATGTTCCGCGATCAGGCGGAGCGCTTTGAGACGCGCTTCATCACCGAAGACGTGACCGAGGTCGACTTGCGGGCGCGGCCGTTTCGCATCAAGAGCGACGGGGCCGAGGCGCACGCTCATAGCGTGATCATCGCCACCGGGGCGCGGGCGAACTGGCTGGGACTGCCGAATGAGCAGCGGCTGGCGAAGACGGGCGGCGGCGTGAGCGCGTGCGCCGTTTGCGACGGGGCGTTGCCGGCGTTTCGCAATCAGGATCTGGTGGTCGTCGGCGGTGGCGACTCGGCGGTGGAAGAGGCGAGCTATCTGACGAAATTCGCGAAGCGCGTGTTTCTTGTGCACCGGCGCGACACGCTGCGGGCCAGCAAGATCATGCAGGATCGCATCTTCAAGCTGCGCGACGAGGGCAAGGTCGAGATCGTGTGGAACAGCGGCGTCGAAGATGTGCTGGGCGACAAGACGATCACCGGCGTGCTGCTCAAAGACACGCGCACCGGGGCGACGCGCACGCTCGACTGCAAGGGCATGTTCCTCGCGATCGGCCACACGCCGAACACGGAGCTGTTTCGCGGACAGGTCGACCTGCACGAGAACGGCTATATCAGGCTTCACCCGCAAGGGCCCAGCCAAAGCTATACGAACATCGCGGGGGTCTTTGCCTGCGGCGATGTGGCGGACTATCACTATCGCCAGGCGGTGACGGCGGCGGGGACGGGCTGCATGGCGGCGCTGGATGCGGAGCGCTGGCTGGCGGCGCAAGGCGTGCACTAAGGGGAATCAGCAGAAGTCGGTTGTTAGCCGGCGTAGCACGGAAAGGCGGAGAACCGCTTGTCCGTGCCACTCCACCGTTTCGTTCGTACCAGACGTATGACTACATGCGCCCGGCGGCGAGCAGGCGCTTGGCCTCGCCGACGAGGTAGACCGAGCCGGTGATGCAGACCAGGTCTTCGCGGGTGACGCAGCTTTGGGCGATTTGATAGGCCTGCTCCAAGTTTGGCGCGAGCTGGGCCATTTTGCCGCTCTTTTCGACGAAGCGGGCGAGCAGCTCCTTGGGATCGGCGGAGCGCGGCGAGGGGATCGAGGTGAAAATCACCTTGTCGGCGCCGAGTTGGAGCTGGGTCATCATGCCGTCGATGTCTTTGTCGCCGGCGCAGCCGAAGATCACCACCATGGAGTCGTAGCCGATGTTTTGTCCGATGGCCTTCATCAGGGCGCGGACGCTGGCGGCGTTATGAGCCGCGTCGACGATGGTGCGCGGGGCGGTCTTGACCTGTTCGAGCCGGCCCTCGATGCGGAGGCCGTCGAGGCCGTCGATGGCGTGCTGCTCGGTGATTTTGTGGCCCATGGCGCGAAGCGTGTCGATGATGCCGACGGCGACGCCGCAGTTGAAGGCCTGATGTTCGCCCAGCAACGGCACTTGCAGATGATCGAAGCGAGAATTGGGCGTGTTCATGCAGATGCGGGTGTGGGGGCCGCTGCTGCGCGAGGCCTCGAAGCGATAGCTGAACTCGATTTCGTTGCCGATGAATTTCAGATCGGTGCCGACCTTGGCGGCGACGCGCTTCAGCACCTTTTTCACGGGGATGGGCTGGGGCGCGGCGATGACGGGGATGCCGGGCTTGAAGATGCCGGCTTTTTCTTCGGCGATCTGCTCGATGCGATGGCCGAGCTGCTGCATGTGGTCGTAGCTGATATTGGTGATGCCGCAGACGAGCGGCTGGCAGACGTTGGTGGCGTCGAGGCGGCCGCCGAGGCCGACCTCAAGCACGGCGTAGGCGACGTTCTGCTCGGCGAAGTGGAGGAAGGCCGCGGCCGTGAGGTATTCGAAGAAGGTCGGCGGATCGGCGGACATCGACGAGGCCACGCCGGCGAGACGGTCGATGAGCTTGGCGAAGGTCGACTCGCTGATGAGGCTGCCGTTGACGACGATGCGCTCGCGGATGTCGACGAAGTGCGGGGAGGTGTAGAGGCCGACCTTGTGACCGGCCTTCTGCAACATGCTGGCGAGCATGTGACAGGTGCTGCCCTTGCCCTTGGTGCCGGCGATGTGAATCGCGGGGATGGCCTTGTGGGGGTTGCCGATCATGCTGAGCAGGCGCTGCATGCGGGCCAAGTTGAACTTGGTCTCGTTGTACTGCGTCCGCACCATTTTTTCGTAGTTGTAAGTGCCGTCGAGATAAGCGATTGCGGCACGAAAATTACGAATGGCGTTGGCCGCGGCCGGGCTCAGCCTCGATTTCCGTTCGACGACGGCGGGCTTGGCTGCGGCAACGACGGGAACGCGCTTTCGTGGGGCGGGTTTGGTGGCAGACTTCATGTTGATGCGTTTTTTAACGGATTTTGTGGGAAACGTCAATCGGAAGAGACTTTAACCAATTCTTAACAATTGACTACAAGTGCTTTTCAGAATTAGAGTTAGCTCGTGGGCTCCAGAGCGCTGTGGGGCCGATCGGCTCGAAAAACGTAACCACGGCTACAGCGAATACTTATACTGCGGCCGACCCGTTTCGGTTCGCTTTCACGGGCGATGAAAGGTGATGAGCGGAGAAATGGCCCGTCGCGTGATGGTTGAGTTGCCGCACTGTCGATACCCGATCGTGATCGGCGCGTGGGCGATTTCCGAGTGGTCGAGTCTTGTTTTGGCGAGTGGCGCGTCGCGGGCGGGGGTGTTTGTGGTGGCGGATGCGTGCGTGGCCGAGCTGCATCGCGCTCGCATTTCACAAGTCGTTGAAGACAAGGAACTTACAACAATCGCCTCGGGCGAAACTTCGAAATCGCTCGCGGAAGCTGAGCGGATTTATCAGGCGCTGGGAGCGGCGCGCGTGGGGCGCGACGGAGTGATCGTGGCGATCGGCGGCGGGGTAGTCGGCGATTTGGCGGGGTTTGTGGCCGGCACGTGGATGCGCGGCATTCGGTTTCTGCAGGTCCCGACGACGCTGGAAGCGGCGATCGACGCGGCGGTGGGCGGGAAGACGGGGGTCAACACCGCGCATGGCAAGAACATGGTCGGCGTGTTTCATCAGCCGATCGGCGTGATTGTGGATCTGGAATTTCTGGCGACGCTGCCCGATCGGGATGTGCGGGCCGGGCTGGCCGAGTCGATCAAGCATGCGGCCATCCGCGATCCGGCGTTTCTGGAATGGCATGAGGCGAACGCCGGGGCGATTCTGCGGCGCGATGCGGCGACGCTGGGCGAACTGATCGCGCGGAACGTTGCGATCAAGGCCGATGTCGTTTCGCGGGATGAGCGCGAGGCGGGGCTGCGCGAGATTTTGAACTATGGCCACACGATCGGCCACGCGATCGAGCACCTGATGGGGTATGAGCTGCGGCATGGGGAGTGTGTGGCGCTGGGGATGATCGCGGAGAATGAGATCGCGGTCGGGCGCGGGTTGCTGGCGCGCGAAGGCGCGGATCGGATTCGCGCGTTGATCGCGTCGCTCGGATTGCCGACGCGGCTGCCGACGCGGCTCGATCCGGCGGAGATCTGGGCCGCTTGTCAGCACGACAAGAAGAATCGCGGCGGTGCGGTGCGGATGGCGGTGCTGCAGGGGATCGGCGCGGCGACGGCGATTTCGGACGCGACGGACGCTGAAGTTTCGCGCGTGATCGAAGTGGTGATGCCGCTGCCGTAGCGAGCGGGCGCGAAGACTGATATCGAGCGCACAACTTTCGACTTGACGCGCGTTGCTATGCTGTGCATCGCGAGTGTGGATCGTCGGCAATGGATTGCCGGCGCACCGTGCTCGCTCACCCCTCAATACCGGCCGAGGAGGCCTCCTGCACATGGACGTGCGCGTCCGACTTCAGTCCCTGTTTGCCCCCGCACTGGTCGTTAGTTTTGCCGTCGCCGCCAGCGTGATCGCGAGTACGCATGTGGCGTCGAAGGCCTATGTTCGCCGGGCGACGGCGGCGGCGGAGCAGTATCGAACGATCAACGTGAAAGGGTCGGTGCGGGAGCGGATCACATCGGATCAGGCGGTGTGGCGGATTCGGGTGAGCGGGCTGGCGCCCGACTTGCAGGCGGCCTATGCGGTGGTGGAGCGGGGCGTCGAGCAGGTGCAGGCGTTTTTGAAGGAGCAGGAGTTTCGCAGCGAGGAGGTGGGACTCGGCGCGATCAGCACGAATACCTATTACGCGACCGACGAAAAGGGTCGGCAGACGCGGAGCGTGCAGGAGTATGAGCTGTCGCGCTGGTTCATGGTGACGACGACGGACGTGCAGCGGATCAATCGCAGCGCGGGCGAGGTGACGCGGCTGATTCGCGAGGGGGTGCGGGTGGAGTCCTATGCGCCGGAGTATTACTACTCGAAGCTGGCGGAGCTGAAGGTGGAGCTGATCGGCAAGGCGGCGGCCGACGCGCGGGCGCGGGCCGACTCGATCGCGCGGGCGGCGGGGGCGCGCGTGACCGAGGTGCGCGATGCGCAGACGGGCGTGATGCAGATCACGCGGCCGCACTCGACGGAGACGAGCTATGAGGGGATGTTTGATACTTCGACGATTGAGAAGGATGTGACGGTGGTGATCACGCTGACGCTGGGGATTGAGGCGGGGTGAAACAACGACAAACGGCGTCGCCGCGATTTCCCGCGACGACGCCGTTTGGTTTTCAATCCGTTGCATCCGATTGCCCGTGGGCGATCGGGTCTCCCAATTGACGCGCCTCTTGGTCAACGGGCCGCGACGTGCTCATTGCGGCAAACTGAGCATGTCGACCGCCGCCGCCTTGGGGCAGCGTCCGGCAGGATCGCTTAGCGGCGGCGGATGGCCGCGAGCGCGCCGAGGGCCAGCAGGGCCAGCGAGGCGGGCTCCGGAACGACTTCACCTTCGATGCGGAAGGGGGTGAAGGTCGTGCCGTCGGGGCTGTAGTTGCCGAAGCGGAGCGTGCCATTGGCACCGACCGTGCCGCCGCCGGCGGACGTCGTGTTGTCGGAGTAGAAGCGGACTTCGAGCGTGCCGGTGATCGGGCCGAGGCCGCTGAGGTTGACGATGTTGTTGACGAAGTTCGCGCCCGGGGCCTGAGCGATGGTGGCGACGTTCGAGGTGAAGCCGTCGAGCGAGGTGCGAACGGCGGTGAAGCCCGGGCCGGTCGACGACGAGCGCGAGGCGAAGAAGAAGTTGGCCAGCGTGGCGGTGAAGCCCGACTGGACGTCGAAGCTAAAGCCGATCCAATCGCTGGTCTCGCCGGTCCAGCCGGAAGCGCTGATCGAGTTGGCGGCGGCGGTGGCGGTCAGGCCGGCGCCGCGGCTGATCGGGGTCACGTTGATCTGCGCGAAATCCGACGCGCCCGCGGTCGACGCCTGGTTACCCGGGGCGCCGAAAAAGTCGTAGCTGACGATGTTGGCGGCCTGGACCGATGTGACGGTCAAGCCGACCAGCATCAAGCCGGTCAAACGCTTCATCCCAATTCCTCCTGTTCAACGAACGAACATCGCCCGAGCCAGCGGTCCCAAATCCCGATGGTCGGCGACCGGCCAGGCCTTTCCGGGGCCAGACCGCGAGCGTCCTCGCGACGACACCGAGTCGGCGGAGGAGCAATTCAGCACTTTGTTGCGACTCTCGCCCACGTGCGCCACGGGCGAGGAGCTACAAGGATAGCAAGCCCGCCTTTCAGCGGGCACACGCTGTTGTGTTAATTTTGCGTAAAGATGAGGGGATGGGGGCGTCAGTCGGCGGCGGCGGTGTCCCAGGGGATGCGGGGGGCGTCGCCCCAGAGGCCGTCGAGGTCGTAATAGGCCCGCTGATCGCGGCCGAAGAGGTGGACGACGACATCGACAAAATCGGCCAGCAGCCAGACCCCCGACTCGGAGTCGGCGATGCTGAGCGCGCGGCGGTTGATCGTTTTGGCGTGCAGACGCAGGTGTTCGAGGGAGGCCCGCATCTGGCGTTCGGCGGTGCCGGTGCCGACGACGAAGAAATCGGCCACGCCGGTGAGGCCGCGGAGGTCGATGATGACGACGTCTTCGAGCTTGTCGTCGGCGAGCATGCGTGCGACGAGGACGGCGAAGGTGCGGGCGTCGTCGTAGTTGGGGAGCGTGGGGGCGTCGGGTTTTGTGCGGGTGGCGTCGGTCATCGTGGGGAGTATATCGGGCGGGGAGGAATGCAGAATGCCGAATGCGGAATGCAGAAGGCCCGCCGCGCCGAGGGGCGCACCCGGCCGGGATTGGCCGTTTCCGCTGATTCGCCGATTCACTGATTCACTGGCCGACGGCGGAATTGCGCCGCTTGACCCATGACTCCTGACAGCTGTCACCTGTCAGGGCCCGCTCGCGAGGGGGTGGGCAGAATCGATTGCCGCGGGGGCGATGGAAAACGACCGGCCCCGCCTCGGGGGTCGAGGCGGGGCCGGGTGGGGGTTTGGGGAGAGTCGTCCGAAGCTCCGCCGCACGGGGCGGGGGAGCGGTGGGCCGAAGCGGGTTAGTTGCCGCCGGTGAGCAGCGCGACGAAGCCGGCGATGTCGCCGACGCTGACGACGCCGTCGTTGTTGACGTCGGCGTTGAGCAGCTCGCAGCTCGGGAACTGGATGGCGTAGGCGAGCGGATCGGTGAGGGCCAGCACGAAGCCGGAGATATCACCGACGCTGACGACGCCGTCGCAGTTCATGTCGCCGGTGAGCGTCAGCAGCGTGCCGGAGATGAGCACGTCGTCGACGAACCAGTCGTCATTCTGCGTGGTAGTGCTGCTGGTACCGGTGGTGGTGAAGCGCAGCTTGAAGCCGTTGTGCAGAGCGGCGATCGGGAGCGCGATGGTGCGCTGCTCGAAGACCGTCATATCGAGGCCGCTGCCGAGCTGACGCTCGATCTCGACCCACTGCAAAGCGGCGTTCTGATACCAGATGACCAAGTCCTCGCCGGTTTCGGTGCTATTTCCGGCGCCGGTGCGCTGGTAGTAGTAAACCAAGGTCGCGTCGGCGTAGCGGCTGAGGTCGATGCGGCGCGAGACGAGCGTATCGCCGCCGGTCGGGAAGCCGTTCAGACGCGCGGCGTTCGGCGCGGAGGGTTCGGCGATCGCGAGACCGTCGATGGCGCCGTTGAGGTTCTCGCCCCACTTCAGATCGTCGAACGAGGTCGCCGTATCGAAGCTGTCGGCGAAGGGCAGGATGAGCACCGGTTCGACGAGCACGCTGACCGCGACGGTATCGGACTGATTCGCGCCGTCGGTGACGTAGTAGCTGAACGAGGTGTTACCGGCGAAGCCGCTGTTGGGGGTGTAGCGGACATCGTCGCCGTTGCTAACGAGGGTGTAGGGCACGGTCGTGATCGGTCCGCCGTTCGGGTCGGAGAGTGCCGCTCCGGTGGGGAGACTGGTGATCACGAAGCTGATCGGGTCATTGTTGGGATCGGTGCCGTTCAGCGTGATGGTGAAGGCCGTGTCCTGCGGGGTCGAGGTGCTGACGGCCTGCGCTTCGGGCGCGTTGGCGATCTGGAGGGCGACGTCGTCGACGAACCAGTCGTCGAAGGCGCCGGCGGTGCCATTGGAGCGGATGCGCAGGCGGAAGTTAGCGTGGTTGGCGGCCGGGGGCAGCGTCACCGAGACGCGTTCGTAGGTGGTGGTGTCCGGCAGGCTGCCCAACTGGCGGGAGACCTCGAGGAAGGTTCCGCTCGCGTCTTTGAACTCAAAGATCAGGT
>JALHOX010000174.1 GCA_022842805.1 Phycisphaerae bacterium
TCCGCTCGGAACGGCGGTCGCCGGCGCGGCCGCCGCAACTGTAAACGTCAAACCCCGCCTGGGAGTAGCAGACGATGATCTTCGGCGAGGAGGAGAGCAATCCGATGGCCAATCAGCCGCAACAGGGCAACAACCAGCAGCAGCAGGTTCGCATCGACGCGAGCCGCATGGACACCATCTACTCGAACTTCTTCGCGACCAGCGCGACGGGCGAGGAGATCACGGTGTATCTGGGCGCGAACTCGCTGGCGCCGAATTCGACGCAGCCGATGCCAATCCTCTCGCACCGCCTGATGCTCACGCCGCCGAACGCGAAGCGAATGATGCAGGCGCTGCAGCAGACGGTGACCGCGTATGAAAAGAACTTTGGCCCGATCGAAGTGACTCCGCCGCCGCGCCAGGACTAAGGCTGAGCGTCTGCGCTGGGGGGTTGGTGGGGATTTTGCGGGTTTGCGTCGCGATCCGGGGGCCTCGTACGAACGAAGGCCCCGACGGCGATCGCGGCGTACACCACGCCCGCGAACAGCAGATACAGCGCCGTCGCGGTCGGGCCGCTGACGGGTTTTGCGGCGGACAAACCGCCGCTTAGCGTCGCGCCGCTTGCGGGCGTGCGCGTCCAGACCACGACGATCACCAAGAGAACCGCGATCGACGTGAAATAGACCAGCCGCCGGAGCGTGGTGGAAAGCGACACGGGGGAGCCCGCGGCATCGCACGCGCAAAGCAGCAGCGCGCAAGCCGACAGCGCGGCCGCCAGGAGCTTGCGCGGCGAGTCGCAATCGGGCAGCCACCAGATCGCAATCAGCAGGATCAACCCCGCCATCAGCGCGCAGCCGTGCTTCAGCAGCCGACGGCTTGTTCTATCTCCATCCCGCAACATCAGCGCAGACCCCGCGTTGGACCACAGACACCGAAGTGTAACCCGCTGCGACGCCCAGGCCATATCTGTTCGACGATTTGTCGACCTGCGCGGTTTCGCGATGGGTGGGGTACGCATCGAGTCCGGTCGTGTCCGAATCCGGGGGCGGTCGGATGTACGATCTGGTCCATGCCCGAATTGCCCGACGTACTTGCGTATTGCCAGGCGCTGCGGACGCGGATCGTCGGCCGGGTTTTGACGGACATCTCGATTCGCAGTCCATTCGTGCTGCGGACGGTCGAACCTGCGATAGAAGATGCTGCCGGGCGCGCGGTGGTTGGCGTGGACCGGATCGGCAAGCGGATTGTGCTCGACCTCGGCGACGAGCGGCGGCTGGTGATTCATTTGATGATCGCCGGGCGACTGCGCTGGAACGAGAAACCGCCGCAAAAGCTGCAACTGGCGGCGTTGCGGTTTGAGACGGACTTGCTGCACATCACCGAAGCCAGCCGCGAGAAGCGGGCATCGCTGCACTACATCGCCGACCGAGCGTCGCTGGCATCCTTTGATCGCGGCGGGCTCGACGTACTGACGGCGGACGAAGCGGCTTTTTGCGCAGCGCTGCGAAGAGAAAACCACACCCTGAAACGCACTCTCACCGACCCACGACTCTTCGACGGCATCGGCAACGCCTATTCCGACGAGATTCTTCATGCCGCCCGACTTTCGCCGATCGCGCATTCGCAGAAGGCGAGCGATGATGAGGTGCGTCGGCTGTTCGAAGCGACGCGGCGCGTGCTAAACGACTGGGTTGATCGGCTCGCCAAGCGTTTCGCGGAGCGATTTCCCGGGGCGGGCGAGATCACGGCGTTTCGCCCCGAGTTCGCGGTGCACGGGAAGTTCAACCAGCCTTGCCCGGTCTGCGGCGCCGCTGTGCAACGCATCGTCTATGCGGCGAACGAGACGAACTATTGCCCGACGTGCCAGACCGGCGGGCGTGTGCTGGCGGATCGGTCGCTCTCGCGCTTGCTGAAGGATGACTGGCCGCGGACCGTGGCGGAGCTGGAAGGGCCGTGAGCGCGCGACGGCCCGCTCACCGGCGCGTTTTCAGGATCGCCTGAATCAGGTCTTCGGGCGCGGCATGCGCGCCGCCATCCAAGGCAGCGCGGGCCAGCCGCGGGGCGGCGCGATATTGAGCGAGGTAATCGACACATTCGGGGCAGATCGACAGATGCGCTTCAAACGCGGCTCGGGCCTGCGCGGTCTGCGCTCCGGCGACATAGTCATCGAGGAAGTCGATGAGTTCTTTGCAGGTTAGTTCCGAGGACAAATCGAAGGCTCCTCTTCGAGCAGGGTGCGCAGCGCCTGACGGGCGCGGTGCAGGCGGGTCTTGAGCGCATTGGGCGTGGTCTCAAGCATCTCGGCGACCACTTCGCTGTCGAGTTGTTCGATGTCGCGCAGGATGAGGACGATACGGTAGGACTCGGGCAGCTCCTCGATTCGTCGGCGGACGATGTCGCGCAACTCCTGGGTCGCGAGTTGTTCGTCGGCGCTGATGGCCCAGGCCGGTCCGACGCTCAGGCGGTGGCCGGTTTCATCGAACTTCGGCAGCAAGTCGTCGATTTGGCGTTCGAGCCGGTTACTAGCGCGGCGCCGCCGCATCAGAGCGGAATTGACCACGATGCGGTGCAGCCAGGTTGAAAGGGCCGCCTGGCCGCGAAACTCATCCAGACTGCGAAAGAAGCTGAGAAACGCCTCCTGCACGACCTCGCGCGCGTCTTCCTCGTTGCGAAGAAAGCGCCGCGCCAGCGAGAGCGCCCGCGGCGATTGCGACCGGACGAAGCGCTCAGTCTCGGCGGGGTCGCGAGCTCGTAGCGCGCGGACAAGATTCGACTCATCGGACATCGGCGTTGGCGCCGAGTCCTGCACTCCGGACATGCATGGCCTCCAGACGGGTGCGGCCGACGAGGGAGATTACCGTGCAATCGACCCAGCCGCACAGGGTAGGTACGCCGGCGCGCCCGTCGTGATCGTGAGAAAACGTGTGATCTGCCGCTGAGGAAGGAACTTTGGGGAGTTGTCCGTAGAGAGCGTCAAAGAAAAAGGAACCGGCGCAGCACCGGATCGAGGAGCGCTGCGCGGTTCGGGGAGCGAGAATCGGGGCGCTACGACGCGGATTTCTCCGTCTGGCGCAGCGTGTCGCGAATTTCGATGATGGACTTGGCCGTCAACGCCGTGGCGTTCTGAATGGCGGTCAATTGCGTCTGAATGTCACGGTTGGCCTGCGCGGTCTGTGCGGCGAGTCGCTTGACCTCGGTGGCGACGACCGCAAAGCCGCGGCCGGCTTCGCCCACCCGCGCCGCCTCGATCGAAGCGTTCATGGCGAGGATGTTGGTCTGCGCGGTGATGCCGCGGATGACGCCCGAGAAATCGGCGATCTGCTGCGTCGCCGCGACCAGTCCGTCGATCGTGCTGACGACCGCCTGAAATTCATCCGCGAGCTGCGCCCGGCGCTGCTCGGCGAGTTTCAATTCGTCGGTGCGCAGCTTCATCTGCGCAGTCGTCTCGTTGATCTTCGTCGCGGCCTGGCGAAACGAACCGAGCATGCCGTTCAGCAGCACCCGGCGGAAGAACTTGCCCTGAGCGGCGTAGCTCAGCGTGGCGGTCGACTCACGCACGAAGGCGTCGGTCATGTCGAGCAGATGGTTGATGCCGTGCAGCAGCCGCGCAAGGTCGGGCTCGGCGTCGATCTGCAGCAGGCGCGCCTCGAGGTCGCCGGCCGAGGCCGATTCGCAAACTTCGGCGGCCTTGGCGACCCAGGCTCGAATTTGCGTCAACTCATCGGTCTGTGCGCCGTTGCTCGGCTCGTCGACGAGCGCGAGATCGGCCGGCGATTCCGACTCGGACTCCGGAGAGCACTCCGCTTCGGCGGCCAGCGCTTCGGACCACTCCGCCGCGAATGAATCAACCTGAGCTAGCGACATGCGACGACCCCTCCTGCCTTGGCAGGGTTCGAGCGGCCGGCGCTCTCGGGCGGGTCGGCCAGCGAGAAGACGAATTCCTCATACGAGATGCCGCGATCGGCGAGGTATTGCACCAGCGCGGGGAGAGACGCCTGCCACGCGTCGCGCGGCGTGCGGTGGCCCTGTTCTATCTGGCGCAGCAACGCGTATACGGGCTTGATCTGTGCGACGGCGGCGGCCTTGGGCGAGCGGCGATTGGAGTGATAGCCGATGATCGAGCCGTGCGTGTCGAAGGTCGGCGTGACGTGCGCCAGCACCCAGTAGTAGTTGCCGTGTTTCGTCTGATTCACGACGTATGCGAAGATCTCGTGCCCGGCCTGGATCGTGTCCCACATGAATTTGAACACGCAGCGCGGCATATCGGGGTGGCGGATGAGATTGTGCGGCTTGCCGAGGACTTCGTGTTCGCGATACTCGGCGACCCGCAGAAAGACGTCGTTGGCGTAGGTGATGCGACCCTTCGGGTCGGTCTTGGAGACGATGATTTCTTCCGCGCCAAAGGTGCGCTCTACGCCGCCGCTCGCTGACGAGCGAACGCCGGACGGAGCACTTCCGCTGAATCGGCTGCTGGTGGTCATGCCCGGCATATCGTCCGGATGCCCCGCTCTGTCGAATTCCGAAATCGCTTGAATTCCGAGGGAGAATTGGCAGAAAAACCCTGCGAATTCGCAATCCCGCGCACCGGCTTCGAAAACCGATTGCGCTCGCGCAGCCGCCCGCCCACCACACAAAAAGACCTGCAAATAGTTTTGCCCGGCTCGGTCCGCATAGGGACGCCGTGCGTGGCGGTGGAGGCGCGAATCCCCCCGGCAAGGGCCGGCCCGCGCGGCGCGGGGCGATTGGGTCTTGGATGCCCCCCCCCGCATCCGCCGTCAGCCGCTGATTAATTCCACGAATCCACCGATATCCCCGACCGTCACGAAGCCATCGCTATTGATATCGGCGTATAGCAAATTGCAGAGGGGAAACTGCACGGCGTACCCCGCCGGATCGGTCAGGGCCGTCACAAACGGGCCGATGTCGCCCACGCTCACCACGCCGTCGCAATTGAGGTCGCCGGCGAAGGCGCGCGGCAGCAGGCCGTTGGTCTCTTCGCGCGCGGGCACGAGGAATTCGAACGCGCGCGGCACGCGCGCGGCCCAGGCGGTCTCGTTGTGCTGCTGGCCATAGCCGACGTAGTGCTGCACATCGCGCTCGAGCACCCAGCCGCCGCGTAATAGAACATCGCGCATGTTCATCGTCGGCCAGGCGTTGTCGTTCGAAGCGCCGCTGTCGCCGCTATCGAGGTAGACCCGCAGCGGCCGCGACGGGCCGAGCGCCACGCGACTCGGAAAGTTAGCGAACTGCCACGACCCGGACATCGGCCCGACCCGCCCGAACGCGGCGTTGAAATCCCACCCGAGGTAGAGCGAAACCAGCCCGCCCATGCTCGAACCGATTGTGATGGTGCTCTCGCGATCGGGCAGCGTGCGATAGGTGGCATCGATCACCGGCTTCAGCTCGTTGATCAGAAACTGGGCGTAGAGATTCGCGCGGCCGGGCTGCCCGGCGCCGGGGCCGAAGGGCACGATATCGTCGGGCGGCATGTAATCGCGCAGACGATTGGCCGTGTTGTCCACGCCGATGATGATGCACTCGCGCATGCGCCCGTTGCGGGTCAGGTTGCCGGCGGTGTCGTCCGCGTTCCACGAACCGAACGCGCCGGGGTCGAAGACGTTTTGCCCGTCGTGCATGTAGATGACCGGATAGCGCTTGGCGACGTTCTGGTCGTAGCCGCGAGGCAGCAGCACGCGATACGGCCGATTCTCGCCCAGTGCGGCCGAGGCGAAGGTCGCGAAATTGGTCTGGCGCTGGGCGCTTACGGTCGCCGGCGGCAGATAGTTGAAAATCTGCCCTTCCTGCAGAAATAGCGCGTCGAGGGTCGAGAGATAGGCGCCGGCGGCGGGGTCGCGCCCGCTGCCGGCGTCGGTCATGTAGAACTGAATTTCCTCGCCGCCCGCGTCCGGGAGCAGCGCACGCCACTGCCACTCGTTCGCCGCCCGACCCGGGCCGAAGATGCGCATCGGCGTCTCGGTGAACACCGCTTGCGAAGCGGTCTTCCAGAAGAGGCGCACGTCGGTCCAGCCGCTGTGATAGAGCACCGCTTTGTGCGCCAGGGCGGTTTCGTCGGGCGCGGTTGCATCCGATTGAAACGCGGAGATTGCGTTGAAATTGGCCGGATTCGACCACTGACTGACCGTGTCATTGCGCCAGCCGTAGCGATAGGTGAAGTTGCGCCCTGCCGGAATGCCGATCGTCGCGCGCCACAGCCCCCCTCCCGCCGGCACCAGCTTTACCGAGCGCGACACGCTGGCGCCGCCCAGCTCGGGTATATCGCCGAGCACGTAGACGCTCTGGCCTAGGGAGGTGGGAAACGTGGTCGAGAATTCGACATCGACGCGCGGTGCGAGTTGCCCCGGGGCGGCGGCGGCGAAGGTCAGAATCCCGACCAGCGGTATCTCGCGATTGGGCACGGCGGCGCTCCTCCACCATCAGTTACGGAAAATCGGCGACGGAACATCGATTCTATCGGCGGCCTCAGGCGATATCGTATGCGGCCAACGGTGAGCCGCGCCTGTCGGGCGCGCTCTCCGGAGTGTTGTCCCGGCGAGGCCGAAGGTCCGCGAACTCGATTGGGTCGCTTTTATGAAGCTGTTCATCGCCTGCGAATTGCCGCCCGCCGCCCGAACCGCCCTCAGCGAGCTGGGCGCCGAGACTACTTATGAGCCGGGCATCGTGCTCGATTCGGCCAAGGCCCGCCTGACGGACGTCGGCGTGATCGTCGTCGGCGAGCAGCGCGTCAGCCGCGAATTGCTCGACCGCTGCAAGCAACTTCAGATGATCATTCGGGCCGGTGAGGGGCCCGGCGACGTCTCGGTCGAAGATGCATCGCTGCAGGGCGTCTTCGTGACGCACTGCCCCGGCGTCTATTCCGAGGCCCAGGCCGAGCTGGCCTTCGGCATGATCCTGGCTCTCGATCGCGCCATCGTCGATCACACGCTTCAACTGCGCAGCGGGACATGGGACCGCGTCGGGGCCGGCGCCGCGCACGGGCTCGCCGGGCGAAAGCTGGGGTTGATGGGGTTTGGCGCCGACGCCCGCGCCATCGCTCGCATCGCGCGGGCCTTCGGCATGTCGGTCTCCGCCTGGTCGCCGAGCCTGCCGACGCGGGCCGAGCCCAACGCCGATATCCACCTCTGCAACCTGGCCCGAGAGGTGGCAGAGACCAGCGACGCGATCTGCATCCTGCCCATGCCCGCGAGCGAAGATCTTCCGGTCGTCGACGGCGCGTTTCTGGAGGCGTTGCGGCCCGGCGCCATCGTGGTCAACCTGGCCCAGACCGGCGTCGTCGACGAAGCGGCGCTGGCCCGCGTGGCGCGGGAGCGCGGCCTGCGCGTCGGCCTCGATGGCGTGAACGACGAGCCCTACATCGAACAGACCACCATCGACAACAACCTGCTCAGGCTGGCGGGCGTCGTCGCGACGCCGCGCATCGCCGAACTGACGCGCCAGGCGCGCGAGGCCGTCGGCAACGAGGTGGTGCGCATCGCGCGCGATTTCCTCACCTCGGGCGAAATCCGCAACTGCATCAACCTGCTGGATCGATCACCGGCGACGTGGCAGCTTGTGCTGCGGGCCAAGGATCAGGTGGGCGTATTGGCCTCGATCCTCGACGCCATCCGCGCCGACGGCGTCAACGCCGAAGAGATCGTCAGCCGCGTTTTCACCGGCGCGAAAGCCGCCTGGGTCGCGATCTCGCTCGACGAGCGCCCCAGCCGCGAAGCGCTCGAATCGATCCGGAAATTGCCGGACGTGTTGCACGTCGAACTGCGTGCCGTGGTCTGATCCGCGGCGGAGGAGGTGCGTCGCCATGCACAAGCCCACTCGCCTCGCCTGCCCGATCGTGCTGCAACTCTTCGCCGCTTTGGTCGCGCTGCCGATCGCCCGTGCCGGCGATCTCTCCTTTAGCGGCGTTGGCGGACAGATTCCCGACACCAACGCCACGGGATTCGTCAGCGAAATCACCATCCCCGACGGCCTCAGCGTCGTCGCGGTGCGCGTGCGCATCACCCAGCTTGTTCACGGCTGGTGCGGCGAGCTGATCCTGACGCTGGAAAAGGAGGGCGGCCCCACCGCCGTGCTGGCCGAACGGATCGGCGCTCTCACCCCCGGCGCCACGGGCGACAGCAGCAACTTCAGCGGCGACTACACCTTCAGCAGTGACGCCAGCGCCAATATCTGGCAAGCGGCGGCGGCGCAAGGCGCCAGCGGCGTGATTCCGCCGGGCGCATACCAGACCTCCGGATTCGGCAGCGGTGCGAACAACCACTCCCTCGACGCATTCATCGGCCCGAGCGTCGCGGGCGTTTGGCGGCTGCGGGTCGCCGACCGGGCCCTGGGCATCACGGGCAATCTTCAGGGCTGGTCGTTGATCGTCATCGACACGCCCGACTGCAGCCCCTGTGGCGACGCGAACTGCGACGGCTTCGTCACGATCGCCGACATCGGCTTCTTCGTCGCCGCTCTGAGCGCCCCTGCCAACGCCGAAGCCGTGTGGCAGGCGCTCTTCCCCAACGAAGACTATTGCAACTTTCTCTGCGCCAACGACACCAACGACGACGGCTTCGTCACGATCTCCGACATCGGGGCATTCGTAAACGCGCTAATCGGAACGCCCTGCACAAACTGAGTGGCCGCTGCGGTATGGCTGCGTAGCGCCCGAAGACCCCTACTACGTTTGCTCATTCTGCTTTTTGCAGTCGCGGTCCCTTCCCGATTCGAGATCCGCTAATCGCCAATCCTTCGCACCCATTTTCCGCCGACGCACACATCGCGCACGACGCCCGCACTGGCCCCGAAGACGAGCGCCGCCGGCAACGCCGCGCTATCAATTCCTGCCAGACACGCTGCGTCGAGGTCGACCGTGCAAAAATCAGCCGCCCTGCCCGGCTCGATCGCGCCGGTGGGCACTCCCAACGCTGCGGCGCCATTGCGCGTGCCGCAATTCAGCAGCACGCCGGCCAGCCCGCCGCGTTGATCGCGCCAAACGCCGCGCCGCTGATGGTGCAGCCGCTGCCCCCACTCCATCATCCGCAATTCCTCAAACGGATCGATCCGTGCGTTGGAATCGCTGCCGATGCAAACGCCCGCCGTGCCATCCGCCGCCAGCGCCGCGGCCGCCGGAAAGCCGTCGCCGAGATTGCCCTCGGTGAGCGGACACAGGCACACCCGCCCGCCGCGCTCGCGCAGCTCGCGGATTAACTCCGCCGGAGTGTGCGTCGCGTGGATCGCCGTAAAGCT